>NZ_JACAKI010000005.1:67224-155878 GCF_030326445.1 Myroides sp. DF42-4-2 | reverse complement strand
TAAAACATGGACCAAACAGAAGCCAATTGAAGAAATTTTGATAAAGGTATTTTTAGCCTTATAGTCCAAATGACATCCGTCAATTCCTCTTACAAATGAAAGAAAAAGCGAAGGAGGAGGTGAAAGAATAGTATTCGACCAAGGTAAAAAAACAACCTTGTTGAAAATGCGATTAGTGGACTTGCTAACTTAGTCTGGACAAAGAGTTAAGCATAAAAACTTATCCTTGAACTAAGAAAATAATTAAAAAGACCTACAATACTGCTTTTAAGAAGCAAGCCGTTGAACTGGCTAAAGAAAGAACAAGCAAATCAGAATTAGCTCGAAAACTTGGAATTCGAGCCACTTTATTGTATAAATGCTCTAAAGAAGCTCAAGAATTTGGAGATGGTAGTTTTCCAGGCAATGGCAAACAAAAGCTTACACCAGAACAAGAAAGAATAAAAGAGATAGAAAAAAGTGAGCAGCTGTTGAATTAGAACATGAAATAATAAAAAAAGCAATTACATCAAAAAACAAACAACTAAAAATCAGACCAATACCCCTATAATAGGTATATAAATTATATTTTATTCCTTTTTATTTGTTTTGTATCATAATTAGTTTGTATATTTGCACCACAATAGCGCGGGATAGAGCAGTAGGCAGCTCGTCGGGCTCATAACCCGAAGGTCACAGGTTCGAGTCCTGTTCCCGCTACAAAGCCAAAAAGACTTAATCATTTGATTAAGTCTTTTTTTTGTACTTAAGAGTTAAGCATTTTAACTACCTATAGTCTCTTCTATCGTTGGGCGTGCACGATCACCCGCCATAACTTCTAAAATTAAGCTTTTTACGTTTTCATTGACTTCATCTTGAGGTTCTAATACCAATGCTTCCTCAATTAAAGCCAACGCTTCATGATCGCGTTCTGCCAAAACCAAATTCATGGCATGATTACCCATCAAAGCAAAATCATCAGGTTTTCGCTTCATGGATGCTGCTGAATAGTACAGCGCTTTTTCCAAATCGCGTAAGTGAACGGCTTCTAAAGCAGCTTCCATCGGAATGGAGTGGTTTTCTTGGTTAATTGCAAACGCTTGTTCCAATAGAACGAGAGCCTCTTCATGACGTCCTAAACGCTGCAGGGCTTTAGCCATCAATACCATACTCGGCCAATGGTCTTCAATTAAAAGCAAACACTGCTGAAAGTAATCCACTGACTCCTCCAACTTCTTTTGATCTGCAGGATCCAATACCTCCATGCGGTATCCGCCTAATAGAATTAGTCCTTCTTGTTTGTCACAAGCTAAATTGTAAAGATTCGAGAATTTCTCCGTTCGAATTCGCTCAGCCTCATCCGCATCAATGCGATCGTAAATTGTCCCATTCATCAGCTGTTCGATCTCCTCAGGAACCAGGTCTTTCCCATAAGGGGAATAAGGATTCAAAATAAACGATGCCCCTTTGGTCATAGCGAATAAATCTTGTCCTTTTAAACTAATATAGGATACTTTTTCCTTGATGATCTCTTGATCAAATATGCGGTTCAACGAAGTAAAAACAGGAATTTTACCTCCCTCAAAAGAGACCAATTTCAATTTGCTGTTTTCTTCTACGATTTGTTCTCCTTCGGCTACTTCTAAATAATCAGGAGTCAACACAATCAATTGGTTCCAGATTAACTTTTGATAAAAATACTTTTGAGCATCAACATTGGAAGATGCTTCCATTAAATAGCGCTCTAACTCGTTTTCTGGGAAGGTTGATTTATTTTCTTTTTTCTTTTTAAAAAGATCTAATAGTTTCATTTCTACACACTTAATTAATACCCCCTATACCAAAGCTGGCTTGCTTTCTGTATTTAGGTCTATCTTTTTTCATTCGACAACTATTAAAGATACGACAAAGCCAAGCGTCCTTCCAAACACTTAACAATACATTAGAACTAAAAAAACGGATATAGGATTAAAAGATCACCAAGTCCAATATGCTAAATGCAGCTATAAGCACCATCGTATTAATTATCTGCTACTGATCTTCGCTCCTGATTTAAAATTTTCTTTGGTTTTGGTACGCAGTTTAACGACTGTAACTGGTTTTTCAAAGCCCAATTGATCCAAAACAACAACTTCAGAATCTAAGATAAAATTTTTGTCTATCAATACATATTCAGGCTTAACATTCAATACGGTTTGATTGAGCAAAAAAACAACATGACTATCCACTAATCCAGCATCTTTCGACCATTCTTGTAAGGTGAGTAATTGCAGTTGTTTAGCATCCTTGGTTTCCATTTTAATTTTGCGATCGTAGGTAAATCCATCCATTGCAAAAGCTCCTTTTTCCAGCGTAATATCTTTGATCATTTTAGGATTCAATCCTAAGCTACTATAACCTGAATAAACTTGATTCTGAATCTCTATTACATAAGAATAATTGTGTTGATTCAAATCGGCTAGATTAAACGTAGCTGTCGCAACAGCGGAAGGGTTGAGTTTTTCTTTAGATTGCGCAACAGTAGCGCTGCTCCATAGTCCTAGTGTACTTAGACAAGTAAGGTAAAAAATGCGTTTCATAATCTTTATTTTCTCTTAAAAATAAACAAAAAACACCTAAAAAAACACAGAACATAAAAAAAGGTTTGAGCGAATTGCACAAACCTTTTCTATATTCTCCTTTACATTAGCTCTGCAGCAACATCTTCCCATTCCTGCATCAATGCCTCTACTTTCTTTTTATTCTTCTCATATGCGCTAAAAAAAGCTTCATCTTGCATGAGTTTCTCATAATCTACTGCTAAACGCTCATCGTCTTTGGCGATTTTCTTTTCCAACTCACTGATCTCACTTTCAATTTTACTCAATCGATTTTGCAGTGTTTTCTGCTTTTTTTGATCCTCATATGATAAAGCCTCCGCTTTTTTCTCTGCCACTTTTACCACTTGAGGTTCTTGTTTATCGCTTTTCTTTTCAATTTCACGCATGTTTTGCGCTTTGCGTTCTTCCAAGAAATAATTAATATCTCCAAGGTATTCTTTGATTTTTTGATCTTTGAACTCGTAGACAAGATTGGTCAATCCTTGTAGGAAATCACGGTCATGCGACACTAAAATCAAGGTTCCTTTAAAATTCAGCAAGGCCTGTTTCAACACATTCTTCGATTTAATATCCAAGTGGTTGGTCGGCTCATCCATTAGCAATACATTAATAGGCGAAAGAAGCATACGACACAGAGCCAAGCGATTTCGCTCGCCTCCAGATAGCACTTTTACTTTCTTTTCAACATCATCTCCTCTAAATAAGAAAGCACCAAGCATATCGCGCACTTTTACGCGATTCCCATCGGTTGCAGCGTCTAACATCGTATCTAAAAGTGTTTTTTCTCCATCCAAATAATCCGCTTGATTCTGTGCGAAATACCCGATTTGTACGTTATGTCCTAATTTGATCGAGCCTTCATAGTCAAATTCATTCATCACTGCTTTGATCAACGTTGATTTTCCTTGACCATTTTGTCCGACAAAGGCAATTTTACTGCCGCGTTCTATTAAAAAATTGACGTCTTTAAAAATAACCTTATCGCCAAAGCGCTTGGTAACACCTTCCATTTCCAATACTACCTTACCTGGGTCGATACTCACCGGAAACGATATGTTCATAACTGCATTGTCGTCTTCATCGACCTCAATACGCTCTACTTTATCCAATTTTTTGATCAGCGATTGCGCCATAGACGCTTTGGTTGCTTTATAGCGGAAACGCTCAATCAACTTCTCTGTTTCTTCAATTTTCTTCGCTTGATTTTTTTGCGCCGCCAATTGCATTTCGCGCAATTCTTCGCGTAGAATTAAATATTCAGAATAAGGCTTGTCGAAATCGTATATCTTTCCTAATGAAATTTCAATGGTGCGATTCGTTACATTATCTAGGAACATTTTATCGTGGGAGATAATAACTACAGCTCCAGGATAGCTTCTTAAAAACTGTTCCAACCAAATTATACTCTCAATATCCAAGTGGTTGGTTGGCTCATCCAGTAAAAGCACATCATTGTCTTGTAGTAATAATTTTGCTAATTCGATGCGCATACGCCATCCCCCAGAGAAAGTATCCGTTAGATTTTCGAAATCCTCTCGTTTAAACCCCAATCCTTGCAAAATACGCTCCGTATTTCCCACGTAGTTATATCCGCCAATGATTTCAAAACGATGGGTTAAATCACTTAATTTCTCAATCAATTCGGAATAGGATTCCGATTCGTAATCAGTACGTTCGGCTAACTCTTTATTTACTTTATCTAAAGTAGCTTCTACTATTTTAATCTCTTCAAAAGCTTGGTAAGCCTCTTCTAAAACCGTTCTACCAGGAATGAAGTCAATATCCTGACGTAAGAACCCTATTTTTAGCTCTTTTTCCATAGCGATACTCCCCGTATCTGGTTCCATATCTCTAGACAAAAGTTTCAGCATTGTTGATTTTCCAGCGCCATTCTTTCCTACTAACCCAACGCGATCACCAGCACCAATTCTGAATGTAACGTTTTCAAATAAATATTCGCCTGAAAACGAAACAGACAAATTATGTATATTCAACATAAATATTACTTCTTTAATTTAAACTTTTTGTAGCGGTGAATGGATATATTTTCATCCAACGCTATATTATTTTCAATATAATTATACAACTGTTCAGCCAAGTAAGGGGCGAGTAAAACACCGCGTGTACCAAGGCCATTTAATACATAAATACGATTAGATTCCAAACTTCTCCCCAACAATGGACGTCTGTCCTTTACCGTTGGACGAACACCAGCTAGGTGTTCGATCACTTCAAAATCCAAGTCTATGAAACTGCGCAGACCATCCAAAAGTTCTGCAGCTCCAGCTGCTGTAGGCACATCAGTTTTATCTTCCCAATTATATGTAGCTCCTAATTTATAGTGATCATTACCAATCGGAATTAAAAACACGCCTGCTTTTAGCATAAAATCACAGTTGAGATTCGGAATTTTCACAATCATCAATTCGCCTTTTGTACCATCTAAAGGAAGCGTATTGAAAAAAGGATTCTGTAACATACCAAATCCCTCTGCGAACACAATGTTACGCGCGTGAATCCCTTTATAAGAAACGTCTTCTGCAGTATACACTAGCGCATCATAGTCAAAGCTTTCCTTTTTATAACAACCGATTTGCGACAAATATTGACGATAAGCCGGAATTAAATCATCCGTTTCCAAGTAACCTGTTGCGTTTACTTTCCCTAAACCGAATGACAAATCTACTCCATCTATCTTTTTCTTTTCAATTTCTGGGGATAAAAAAGCACTTAAATTAGGACGATCAGCTGCTTGAAACCAATTGTTTTGTTCCTCAACTGAAGCCAATCGACGGTACAAATCCATTGGATACCAACACTTAATTTGCAATTTGGCTTCCAATGCGGGATAAAAAACATCCGCTAAGGCCAATTGTTCGTTGACTTTCCAAACGTCCGTAAATCGCTTTAAAACAACGGGATTGTACATTCCTCCAGCCACTAAAGAAGAGGATCGTTCTTCCGCATCAATCACAATAAAGGTTTTACCTTCTTGAGCCAATTTCTCAGTAAAAGCGATTCCTGCTAATCCTGTTCCAACAACAATATAATCCACCATAGGTTAAATAATAAAAAAGCTCTTATCTAATTTAGATAAGAGCTTTATAAATTAGTAATTACAAAATTAGTAATTCCATAAATCATCTTCAAGGTTTCTGATCAATTCTTTGATGCGTTCGCCTTCAAATAATTGACTTAACTCTCCACCTTTGATATAATCGTTAATACGTGAATCCCCGTACTGATTATCTGCTTTATAAATCGTAGAGCTAAAGCGTCTAGCATTTAACAAATGATCAAAGTTCATTGGATTCATTGGGTTTTTAGAGTTGAACACTTTCGCTTCAAACAGTGTCGTTCTAGCATTCGGGAAGAAAATCCAGAAAAGCTCAACAGCGTTTTCAACCTCTGCACCTTTGGTGTACAAATCGACTACTACTGGTGCGATACCTAAAAGGCGGTATTTCAATTGACCTTCATTGCGGTCAAAATACCACATTCCCATGACGTGATACGATTTTACATCAGATGGACGTAACTCTACACGTTGAATATATTCTTCTGGAATTCTTTCACCAGCATTATAGTATTCAATACCAGCATCTGTAGTATCAATTTTAACGAAAGATGTTTCAAGTTCCTTTAACGTTCTTTTTCTTTTAAAGTCACTATCATCATATACTTCTGTGATAGCTCCAGACTTAATACCATCAATTATAGCTTGGAACATAGATTTTCTTCCATCGCCCACAACCTCTTCGATTGGATAGTAATAAGACTCATTAGCTTTCTCTTCTAGAGAAATGTTTTCCCATACTTTTATACCAAATAGGATGTCCTTATCTGCTACATACCCGTATGGAATTGGTCCTTCGCTTTGTACGTATATTTCTTGAATACTTTTCATTCCAATTTCCTCAGCAGACTTGGCGTTTAACAAGTTGCTTTGTGCAAATGATTGCAATGAGAATATCGAAAATGCTACAAATAGTGAAATTTTTTTCCAGTTCATATTATTCAAAGTTTTCTTCTTTTATTTATTTCGAAATTACATGATTTCGAATGTACAAGGCGCTGTTTTCTTCAGTGCATAATCACCCGCACCGTCTAAACGTACCTTGATATCAGAAATAACAACTACATCTCCTAGTCTTGCTTTTGAAATCGCAGCTTTCGCTCTGTCATTCATTCTATTTCCTTGAACAACAACTGAAGGTTGTCCAGGAACTTGCAATACAAATCCTGTCACTGTTAGACCTAATTCAAAATCAAAATCTTCTAATTTTGCACCAATTGTAACGATCTCTAAGTTAGACTTAGGACCTTTCGCAGCGTATTCACCGCGAACTGTACCACGAGGTGCAGGAATATCCTTAATTCTAAATACTTTTTTATCGCTTACCGTTGATCCGTCAGGTAGTTTTCCAGATACATTAATTGTAACCTCTCTACCTGCTTGTGGACGCATAGTATACTGTCCAGCTTTTCCTCCTTTTGATAAACCAGGAGCGTTAGCTACTACTTTATCATCAGAGATACCCGCAAATGAAATTGTCATTGGGTTGGCCACTCCGCGGTAAACTACGTTCATTTTATCAGCAGAGATATTCGCAGAATTCGGTTTAGGAACAACAACATAGTTTCCTTTGATATCGATTTCAACTGGTTTTCCGTCTTCCATAAATGTAAATTTACCTTTTACATCATGTTCTCCAACGTTACCTGTACCGAAACTCAACTTCACTTGTCCGTCCTCTAAAGCGTTTGATAAATCCACTTTTTGTCCATTTACCACAACTTCTGTAGGAACTGTAGATTTGTCATAACGTCCTAAAACCACTTTTCCTTTGAATTGCTCTCCAGCAAAGAAAGCAGATTTTTCAGGAATCACAATGGCAGCATAGTTACGCATTGAAGCCGCTTGACTCAACGTGTTTCCTAATAAGCTATTGTAAATATCGTGTTCAAGAATCATGGCGTCATTTTGCATTGCTGATAACTTCGTCAAAGAAGCAATAGCTGGAAACCCTTGAAAATTGTAATTCAAATACGGTTTTACAATACCTTCTGCATCTTTTACATCTGAAATATCAAAACGCTTTTGTAAATCTACAACAATTGGTTGAAACTTGACATCTTCCCCAACTATTCCTAAAATATCGCTTTTGTATTTTTCAATTGCTCCGATGAATGCTTCCCCTTCTGCAGAGTATTTATCACCGTTAAACCAAGCTTGATCAATCACATCTCCTTTTTCCATACGCTCTGCTGGTAATTTACCATCAACACGTTGTGCCTCTAAAGGGTCTGTAATTTGTTTCTTTACACCCGCTACATAGTCGTAAAACTCTTTTGTAACAGCCGCTACTTGCTTCGCTTTTTTATAAGGCTCGCCGAAACGAGTTGGATCATCCGCTGATTTAGCTTCAAGACCTCCTAATAAAGCTTCATTATTACCAACCGCCGATTCATTCGCCGATTCAAATTTGTCGTTTACCATACCAAAAGCTGATAAAACCTCCTTTGACATCTGAAGTGCCATCATCGCGATGAACACAAGATACATAAGGTTAATCATCCTTTGCCTAGGCGTCAATTTTGCTCCTCCTGCCATTATTTATAACTTTATCTGGATTATAAATTAATTAGCACTGCGGTTTCCCATTGCAGAAAGCATACCTCCATAAACTGTGTTTAAAGAAGATAAGTTGCTCGTTAAAGCAGACATTTGCTCTTTTAATTTGATGTTATTTTCAGCAACTTCTTTATTGATCTCAGCATTGCGTGTTGCACTTTCTAATTGAACTTTATACATAGAGTTTAAAGATTCTAATTGTGCAGCAGCCAATGACATTTCTTCAGCGTATTTTCTTGTAGAAGCAACTGAGTCTACTGTTGGAGCAATTTCTTTTGATGCCGCTTCAAAGTTTCTGATACTTCTGTTCAAGCTACTCATTAATTCACCATCAATTTTTGCCTCTTTAAGTAAATCATCTAATTTCTTAGATAACATTCCTTGCTCTTCTGTTCCTCCGCCTACAAATCCTACAGCACTACCACCACCTCTAACTTGTGTTGGTTCTCCTCCTTTTAATTCAGGATAAACTTTAGACCAGTCTAACTCGTCATCAACTGGTTCAAAAGCAGATATCGCAAAAATAAGAGCTTCCACAACCAATCCTAAAGTTAGCATATTATTTCCATTAATTGGTCCTAACTCCATGTGCGTAATTTTAAATAATGCACCGATAATTACAACTGAAGCCCCCATTCCATAACAGAAGTTCATTACTTTTTTAGGTATTGCCATAATTTTTTAATTGTTTTAATTGTTTGTCTATAATCTATAATTGTTTTGGTTCAAAATTATCGTGCCATTTTAGCGGCGTTGCTTCTCGACATCGATCCAGAAACTGATTGTACTAATCTAAATCCGATATAAGATCTAGCTGAGTCAGCGTATTCAGAATCACGGGTTGCAACTTGTAACATATAAGCAGGGTCTCTCCAAGATCCTCCTCTGATTACTTTTAACGGTGTATCAGATGTTCTGTTTTTTGGTTTTAAGCTTGACATAAAGTCATAAGATGAAGAATCGTAAGGAGAACTTGTCCATTCTGCCACGTTTCCAGACATATTATATAGATTATATCCATTTGGTGGATAAGCACGTGCTTCTGCTGTATAAGTAGCTCCATCCGCAGCATAATCAAAACGACTTGGTTTAAAGTTCGCCATAAAACATCCTTTTTCGTCTGTTGTATAAGGTCCACCCCATGGGTACATAGCTCCTTCTAAACCACCTCTAGCTGCAAATTCCCATTCGCTTTCCATTGGCAATCTGTACTCGTGTACTTCTGAAGGTAAACGCTTAGAACGCAAAAATGTATTTTTATAAAGCGTTCTCCACGCTGCAAATGCGCGCGCTTGGTGCCAGTTTACTCCTACTACTGGATACTCTCCAAAAGCTTCATGCCAGAAGTAATCGTTGTGCATTGGCTCGTTGTACGAATATTGGAATTCTTTAATCCAACGCGTTGTATCTGGATAAATTAATAAAGTTTCCGTTTTTAGATGTCTGTTGCGTTTCCCGCGAGGATCCGTTCCTTTGTCCTTCATTGCTCCTTCTAAATCCACATACGTATACTTGAATTTAAGTTTAGATGCATCAAACATACCTAACCCGTTGTACGTTTCTGAAGCAGGAATATACAAAGAGTCCATAACTTCTACATAGTACTCATCTGGATAACGATCAGCTGTAGCAGGTAAATTTACTTTTTTGTTTAATCTTCTTCCAGCATACATATCATCACTAGTATCCATACTATAGTAGTTTTCATACATGTATCGCTGATACGGCGTCATACGATCTAGATTTTCTTCATTATCTAAAAACGCATATGCACCAATACCACCACCATCGGGAGTTAACCCCATATCATCAGCTGCAATAGCTAAACGAGTTCGGATAACCGAATCCTTTACCCACTCAACAAATTTTCTATACTGGTTGTTTGTAACTGCCGTCTCGTCCATATAGAACGAACCAACCGTTACCGTTTTTGTTGGAGCATCCTGTGCACCAAGGAAATCTTCGTTTGATTGTCCCATTGTGAAAGTCCCTCCAGGAACTAAAGACATACCATGAGGCTTCGTCGTTGACCATCTCTTCCCTTCAATTCCTCCTAACAACTCACCTCGATCTCCAGTACCACAGCTGCATACCAAAGCTAAAACTGCTCCTAACGTAATGATCTTCTTCATATATTATTTAGGTTTTCTTATATACTTCTTAAAAATGTAAACGTATTCAATTATTTTTAATTTTCAAAAACAAAGCTAAAAAAAATTTAGTTTATATTTAACATATGGAAATGTTAAATTTTTTTAAGCTAAACTAAACTCTTTTTAAATGCTCTCCACCACCGATCAGGCAGTTGTTGAGCAATAGCATTTTCGTAATCCTGATAACTACATGGCAACAATGTTTTCTTTGTTAACTTTTCGTTAACACCCCCACCAATAGTCACCTCGATCCACCACCTGCCTGATATATCGCTCTTGTAGAACACTAAATTCTCATAGTCGTCAAACGGTACTATGTATTTGATGTAGTTATCTTTACAAGCAAACGGATATTCGTTATAGCGATAATTAACACCCTCTATAAAATACCACATCAGTTGTCCTAATAACAACGTTTCACTTACTTGATTATTGTAATTAAACACACCAAAAGTGCTAACCTTGTCACTTAAACCGCTGTAACGCGCCAAAGAACATATTTCTCGTCCATCAAATCCATTGGGATTATAAGTCTCAAAATTACCAGAATCACTGGACTTTACAGCATTTATATCTATACTTACAATATCCGCATCCCGCAAAACGGGTTCTGCCAGTGCAATATTATTAATAATTTCACCAACTCTGTATGCTTCAAAGTATAAACTTTCAATTAAATCGATCTCTTCTTGAGAATTATAGTAGGTTTGATAGCCTAAATTTGAAAAATTGAATAAATTATTCGGTTCTTCTAAAATAATTCGCGACAGAAAACTTTCTGCTGCATGACTTCCATCCTTGGCAACATCTAATTTGTGATCAATACAAACCAAGTTGACCATCTGTTCCAATTTGTCATAGCCACGGTATAAAGCATAGGTTAAGTCTTGGCTTCCCCCTATTACAATGGGAATCGTGCCATTTTTAACTAAATCTGCAATAACCTTTCCCAACAAAAAATATGTATCCTCAACAGATTCTCCAGGTGCTATATCTCCTAAATCCACAATTCGAAGATGCCAATTCCCAGGAAATAGCGTATAGAATGATTTTCGAACCTTTAGTAAATCAACCGTATCAACCCCAGAGGCTAATCCCCTGTTATCGGTAACTCCTATAAGCGCAATCTTATATTGATCATACTTATCGAAATCTCCACCGGAGTGAAAATGAACCTTCTTACCCAAGCTCTGGCTGGGCAATCCATCTATATAATTCCTAAACTCGACACTAACTGGACGTAAAAGTTCTAACATAACTGCTATTCAATTATTTCTTTGTTGTCGTTTTTTTAGCTGCAGGCTTTTTGGCAGCCGTTTTAGTTGCAGGCTTTTTTGCCGTGGTTTTCGCAGCTGCTTTTGTCTTTTTAGCAGGCGTTTTTGCCTCAATCATCGCTTTCACTTCTTCTAAAGTCAATGCTTGTGCATCAACATCTTTAGAAAGCTCAATCTTAACCTTCCCTTTTAAGATAACAGATCTTCCCCATCTTGCCTTTTCAACGCGAATGCCCTCTTCAGTCCAATCGTGAATGACCTTATCTTTTTCTTTTTGAATTTTATCTTCAATTAATTCGATCACATCTTGATTCGAAAGATTGTCAAAATCATACTTTTTGTTGACGTTGATAAAAATACCATTCCACTTCAGATAGGGACCAAATCGTCCCACTCCTTTTTGAACAGGCAAATCTTTATACGTAGCAATTGGTCGATCTGCTTCTTCCTTCTCTTTAATATATTCTAAAGCCGTTTCAAAAGATACATCTAACGGCTCAACGCCTTTTGGCAGTGAAATAAACGTTTTACCCACGCGTACATAAGGTCCAAAACGGCCGTTGTTCACTTCAACCTCTTCTCCATTGTACTCTCCTAACAGTTTAGGCAATAAGAAGAGTTTTAGTGCTTCTTCCAAAGAGATGGTACCAATATTTTGATCCGGTGCTAAACTTGCAAATTGTTTATTTTCATCCTCTGCGTCACCGATCTGCGCCATAGGTCCAAATTTACCAAGGCGAACCAATACAGGTTTACCTGAAGCTGGATCTGTTCCCAAGATTCGCTCGCCTGATTCGCGCTCTGCATTTTCCTCTACATCTTTTACAGTGGGGTGAAAGTGATCGTAAAACTCACGCATCATCTTTGCCCAATCCTCTTCTCCAGCAGCAATCGCATCAAAGTCTTCCTCCACTTTTGCCGTGAAATTATAATCTAAAATAGTTTTGAAATTCTTTACTAAGAAGTCGTTTACGATAATTCCAATATCCGTAGGAATCATTTTCCCTTTATCTGATCCTGTTTTTTCAACAAGTACCTTTTCCGTAACAGTAGCTTGAGCTAGCGTCATCACTTTATAGGGGCGTTCTTTTCCTTCTGTAGTTCCTTTTTCCACATAGTTACGCGCAATAATCGTCGAGATGGTCGGTGCATAGGTTGAAGGACGCCCGATTCCCAACTCCTCTAACTTCTTTACTAAAGAAGCTTCTGTATAGCGCGCTGCTGGCTTGCTAAAGCGCTGTGTTGCTACCATCGAATTAGACAAAAGAGACTCTCCAACTTTCAAGTGTGGTAAAATTCCTTCTACTTCCTCTTCTTCGTCATCGTGTCCTTCTAAATAGACTTTCAAAAAACCATCGAACAACAGTACTTCTCCTGTGGCAACGAATAAATCACTGTAATTATTTGCGCCAATTTTCACATTTGTACGCTCTAATTTAGCATCACTCATCTGAGAAGCCAATGTACGCTTCCAGATCAAATCATATAGACGCGCTTGGTCGCGGTCCAAAGGCACTGAGTGCAAAGCCATATTCGTAGGTCGAATGGCCTCGTGCGCTTCTTGAGCCCCTTTGCTTTTCGTTACATAACTTCTCGATTGTACATAAGCGGAACCATATGATTTTGCAATCTCAGCTGCTGCTGCTTTGGTAGCTTCTTCGGATAAGTTTACACTATCCGTTCTCATATAGGTAATAAATCCTTCCTCATACAAACGCTGTGCTAACATCATCGTTTGTCCAACGGAATAATATAACTTACGCGCCGCTTCCTGTTGCAACGTTGACGTTGTAAACGGTGCCGCTGGCGATTTCTTTGCGGGTTTTGTTTCTAAATCCTTAATCGCGTAATCCGCTCCTATATTAAGGTTTAAAAAATCTTTTGCCTCTTGCTCACTTGTAAAGTTTTTCGACAAACGCGCTTTGACAACTTTTCCCTCAGCAGTTTTAAACTCTGCTGTTATAACATAGGAAGATTCTACTTTGAATTCGTTGATTTCTTTTTCTCTTTCTACAATCAGTCGAACAGCCACCGACTGCACACGTCCTGCAGACAATCCCCCTTTTACTTTCTTCCACAATACAGGAGATAGTTCATATCCTACCAAACGATCTAGAACACGTCTAGCTTGTTGGGCGTTTACTAAATTATAATTAATACCTCTTGGGTTTTCAATCGCTTTTAATATTGCTGATTTAGTAATCTCGTGAAAAACAATGCGCTTCGTTTTATTTTGATCTAATTTTAATTCTTCCGCCAAATGCCAAGCAATAGCTTCTCCTTCGCGGTCCTCATCGGAAGCTAACCAAACAACTTCTGCTGTTTTAGAAAGGTCCTTTAATTTTTTTACGACTGCTTTTTTATCACTTGAAACCTCGTACTTGGGTTTAAAATTATCATCTACATCTACTCCTATCTCCTTTGAAGGCAAATCCGCTATATGCCCATAACTAGATTCTACTTGATAGTCCTTTCCTAAAAATTTCTCTATTGTTTTTGCCTTAGCAGGCGACTCCACGATCACTAAATTCTTTGCCATACTTCATTATTTTGTGAAGCAAAAATATGTGTTTTTTCTTAATATTTCCACTTCAACCGATATTATTCACACTTTCTCTTAAAATCCTTCCCGATGATTTAAAAAATATATACTTTTTTAACGTTGATTACCAAAAAATCCTCTTTTGCACCTAATCAATGCATGCATACAGAAATTGCTCAAAAGTAAAAAAACAAAAGTAATTTATACCTAATAACCCCGCTAAATTAGCGCATTCCCTCTTTTTACATCCGATTCCACACGAATTACAGTCATACAAGCACCTCTTTTACATCAATCCATTTACAGGAACCCTTAAAGGATGAACAAGTAATTTTCACTATCTCCTAGCTCTTGACTCCCCTTATCCCTTCCTCTTTATTCTGTTCTAAAACCTTCCTTGTCCAATTCTCAAAATACTATTAAATATAAAGCTGTCAACTTGTCAGCAAATAAATTTAAACTATCTTTGTAAACTAAAATAAAACTCCCTTTTAAATAATCATATGGAAAAGGTAATTGACGAAAATAAACAAGGAACAAGCTTACAGCTAGAACAAAATAAAGACAACACCAAAAAGCTTTTTATAGAAAGCTATGGTTGTCAAATGAACTTTTCTGACAGTGAGATTGTTGCCTCCATTTTATCTGACGCTGGATATAATACAACCAATAACTTAGAAGAAGCTGATTTAGTTTTAGTAAACACTTGTTCTATTCGCGACAAAGCCGAACAAACCGTACGCAAACGCTTAGATCAATACAACCGCATTAAACGAAAAAACCCAGGAATGAAAGTTGGGGTTTTAGGTTGTATGGCGGAACGATTAAAAAGCAAATTCTTAGAAGAAGAAAAAATTGTAGATATGGTTGTTGGACCCGATGCCTACAAAGATTTACCAAACCTACTAAAAGAAGTAGACGAAGGGCGTGATGCCATCAACGTTATTTTATCCAAAGACGAAACCTATGGCGATATTTCACCAGTTCGCTTACAAAGTAACGGGGTAACTGCATTCGTTTCAATCACAAGAGGTTGCGATAATATGTGTACATTCTGTGTTGTTCCATTTACAAGAGGACGAGAACGCAGTAGAGAACCTCACAGTATTATTTCAGAAATTCAAGATTTACACGAAAGAGGATTTAAAGAAATTACCTTATTAGGACAAAACGTAGACAGCTACCTTTGGTATGGAGGGGGATTGAAAAAAGATTTTGACAAAGCCACTGAAATTCAGAAAGCTACAGCGGTTGACTTCGCTCAACTTTTGGATTTATGCGCGACGAAATTTCCGAAAATGAGATTCCGCTTCTCAACGTCAAATCCACAGGACATGCACATGGAGGTGATTGAGGTAATTGCCCGTCACAACAATATTTGTAAATATATTCACTTGCCAGTTCAATCGGGAAGTACGCGTATTTTACAAGAGATGAACCGCCAGCATACCCGAGAAGAATACATCGAACTAGTGGACAAAATCTACGCCTTAATTCCAGAGATTTCACTCTCTCAAGATATGATTACAGGTTTCCCAACTGAAACCGAACAAGATCACCAAGACACCCTTTCTTTGATGGAACACGTGCGTTATGACTTTGGATTTATGTTCGCCTATTCTGAACGACCAGGTACACTTGCTGCTCGTAAACTAGAAGACGACATTCCAGAAGAAGTAAAAAAACGTCGTCTAAGTGAAATTATCTCATTACAAGGAAAAATCAGTTTAGAACGTACCCAACGTTTTGTAGGACAAACAGTTGAAGTGTTAATTGAAAAATCATCCAAGCGTTCTGATTTAGAATGGAGCGGAAGAAATTCTCAAAACACAACCGTTGTGTTCCCGAAAGAAAATTATAAAGTGGGAGATTTCGTAGAAGTATTTATCGAAGATTGTACTTCTGCAACCCTTATAGGTAAAGCTATTGGCTATTCACCTATGCAAGGGTAATCCCATTTAAAAACAGCGCTATCAAAAAGTTCACTACATGGAAAATGTTCAAGCGATAAAACAACGATTTGAAATTATAGGAAATGATCCCAAACTAAACCGTGCCATCCAAAAAGCAATTCAGGTTGCTCCGACGGATATATCAGTTTTAGTAACAGGAGAAAGTGGAGTAGGAAAGGAAAGTATTCCAAAAATCATCCATTCGCTTTCTCATCGCAAGCACGGCAAATACATTGCAGTGAACTGCGGGGCCATTCCAGAAGGAACCATTGACAGTGAACTATTTGGGCACGAAAAAGGCGCCTTTACTGGTGCAATTAGCACCCGTGAGGGCTATTTTGAGGAAGCCAATGGCGGAACTATTTTCTTAGATGAAGTCGGGGAATTACCCCTAACCACACAAGTGCGCTTATTGCGTATTTTAGAAAATGGCGAATTTATCAAAGTAGGTTCGTCTCGAGTTCAAAAAACAGACATCCGAATTATTGCCGCAACCAATGTCAATATGATGGAGGCCATTCAAAAAGGAAAGTTTAGAGAAGATCTATACTACCGCTTGAGTACCATTGAAATAACCCTTCCTCCTCTTCGAGAAAGAGGTGAAGATATTCACTTGTTGTTTCGAAAATTCGCTTCCGATTTTGCACATAAATACAAAATGCCCCCTGTGCGTCTCGATGCCAATGCTGCGAACTTCTTAATTCGCTATCGCTGGGACGGAAACATTAGACAGTTGCGAAATGTGGCAGAGGAAATTTCAGTTTTGGAAACAAATCGCGAGATTACCCTCCCTATCTTACAATCGTATTTACCCAATCACGATAGACAACTGCCCTCTGTTGTACAAAGCAAAAAAGCAGAAAGTGATTTCAGTACAGAACGTGAAATTCTGTATAAAATTCTCTTTGACATGCGCAATGACATCACTGATCTGAAAAAACTAACCTTAGAGCTCTTAAAACAAGACAAAGGTCAAGTACAAGAAAGCAATCAGCATTTGATTCAACGTATTTATGGCAACAACTCTACTGAATCTGTAGACTATCCAACAAATCCTACGGATATTCTGCAATTGGAAAATACAAACATACACCCTGTTCAAACCAATCATCCTACTTTTCATCCTACTTTAGTTGACGATGACGAAGATGACGAAGAATACCTCATCGCAGAAACGGTAGAAGACGAACCTCTAAACCTAGAGGAACAAGAAGTCGAATTAATTCGAAAAGCACTTGATCGAAACAAAGGAAAGCGAAAAGCCGCAGCCGAAGAACTGGGAATTTCAGAACGAACACTGTATCGAAAGATCAAACAATACAACTTATAAATGAAGAAGTTTAGCCCTATTCTTGCAATTCTTTTTATAGCTTTAGTTTTACAAAGCTGTAAATATTATAACTTTACTGGTACAGGAAAAATTGATGCCGATTCATTCCAAGTCAATTACTTCCAGAACAATGCCCCTTTAGTAGAGCCAGGTATTGAACGTACGTTTACCTTGGCTTTACAGGATTTAATTCAAGGTCAAACTAGTTTAACCCTGACAAACTCCGATGCAGACTTGGTCTATGAAGGAGAAATTGTCGACTATAGAATCAGCCCAATGACGGCGACAGCTGATCAAAGAGCCGCACAAAACCGCTTGTATATAGCAGTAAACGTGAGATTTATAAACAAGAAAAATCCGGAAGACGATTTTGAAAAGCGATTCTCGTTCTACTATGATTACGAAGCCAATGCACAATTAGTAGGAGGAACATTAAACACAGCATTAGACGAAATTTTCGAACGCATTACACAAGATGTCTTCAATGAGTCTTTGGCGAAATGGTAAAAATATAAAAGAATAAAACATTGAATATAAACACATTGCATACCTACTTAGCTGATCCTACTCAAATCAAACGATCAGATATTCAAGAGTTGAAACAACTACTTGAGCAGTACCCGTATGTACAAGCGATCAGGAGCTTATACCTCAAAGCGTTATATTCAAACGAAAGCACCTCTTACAATCAGGAACTAAAGAAGACAGCGGCTTATACGCTCGATCGTGACATTCTGTTTAATTTCATTGTGTCAGATGATTTTACAGTATACCGTCCATTGGAACTACCAAAAGAAGAGGAACAGCAACCAGAGGCTACAGCCCCCCTCCCAACAGACAAACAGGACGTCAAAGAGAATAAGGACAGAGAGCCCGAGCAAAACATCAGTGCCTTGTTAGAAAGTATTTCCAAGGTAGCCTATGCTATTACAAAAGAAGACAGAAGATCAGTTGAAGAAAATCCTAAGCAGCAAGAAAGTATAGCAGAACCAACTGTTGAACCAACAAATGTTTCAGTTGCCACAACCGACGAATCGACTGTGCTGACTCTTGATCAACAAAAACAGCGAGAAAACGACGAGCAATCACCGGAAGAAATCCGAACAGAATCGCCAGTTGAAGTTCTCGAAAATAAGCTAGAAATTGGCAAACCTTTAGCTTTTGAAGCAGAGGAAAAATACTCCTTCCAAGAGTGGTTACAATTATCCAAACAACAGCCAATTCTTAGAGATTCGAGCACAGAAAGTGACGATTCACCACAAGAAGAACCGGAAAAATTGGAGATAATTACAAAAGACGAAAAAAAATTTCAGGAAAGTTTAGAGAAAAAACAGGCCATGATTGATAAATTCATCGAAACAAATCCTAAAATTATCCCAACAAAAAAAGCGACGGCAAGCCCCATAAATATTGAATTATCTCTACAAGAGAACACAAGTTTAATGACGGAAACTTTGGCCAAAATTTATTTGGAGCAAAAAAAATATCAAAAAGCAATACAAGCTTATGAGATTTTAATTTTGAAATATCCAGAAAAAAGTAGTTTCTTTGCAAACCAAATATTAGATATAAAAGCGTTACAACAACATAATAGTTTATAAGCATGAACACATTTACAGTATTTTTAGTATTGATTGCTATCGTATGTTTTTTATTAATTGTGGTTATTATGGTACAGAATCCTAAAGGTGGAGGTTTAGACTCATCTTTCGGAGGATCTACTGTAGCAGGAGGTGTAAAAAACACGAATGACTTCTTAGATAAGAGTACTTGGACTTTAGGAGCGGTGTTAATTATCCTAATCTTAATGTCGAGCATTAGCTTTAGTGGTGGTGCAATTGGCGATTCTAAAATTTTAGATCCTAATGCAGAAATGCCAGTACAGCAACAGCTTGTTCCTGCGCCTCAAGAAGAACAAACACCAGCAACAGGAACGGAAGCTCCAGCTACAAGCGAGACTTCAACACCTGAAACTACACAAGAATAAAAATTCAAACCCTTTGAATATAAAATGCCAACTGTCAAGTTGGCATTTTTTTTTGTCAATAGCTGTCAATACAAGCTTTGGCACACTTTATGACTATTTTATAGCGTTTAGAACTAATATAAATAATTCAATTTTATAAACTATTAAACTATGGCATTAAACATTAAACCACTTGCAGATCGAGTTCTTATTGAACCTCAACCAGCAGAAACAAAAACTGCTTCTGGTATTTTTATTCCTGATACGGCGAAAGAAAAACCACAAAAAGGAACAGTAGTCGCTGTAGGAAATGGTACGAAAGACCATACCATGACAGTACAAGTAGGCGATACTGTACTATATGGTAAATATGCAGGAACAGAGCTAAAATTGGAAGGTAAGGATTACCTAATCATGCGTGAAGACGACATTTTAGCGATTGTTTAATAAATTGAATCAATAACAAAATAAAACAAGACTAGATCATGGCAAAAGATATTAAATTCGACATTGAAGCACGCGAAGGTTTAAAACGCGGTGTTGACGCTTTAGCAAATGCAGTTAAAGTAACTTTAGGACCAAAAGGACGCAATGTAATCATCGGAAAATCATTCGGAGCTCCTACTGTAACCAAAGATGGAGTGTCTGTAGCAAAAGAAGTTGAGTTAGAGGATGCACTTGAAAATATGGGTGCTCAAATGGTAAAAGAAGTAGCTTCTAAAACTAATGACTTAGCCGGAGACGGAACCACAACTGCTACTGTATTAGCACAAGCAATCGTAAAAGAAGGATTGAAAAACGTAGCTGCTGGAGCAAATCCAATGGATTTAAAACGCGGTATGGACAAAGCAGTTGAAGTAATCGTAAATCACCTAAAAGACCAAGCACAAGAAGTAGGCGGATCAATGGATAAAATCCAACAAATCGCTTCTATTTCCGCTAATAACGACGAATTTATTGGTGAATTAATTGCACAAGCTTTTGAAAAAGTTGGTAAAGAAGGAGTCATCACTGTTGAAGAAGCAAAAGGAACAGAAACATTCGTTGACGTAGTGGAAGGAATGCAGTTTGACAGAGGTTATCTATCTCCTTATTTCGTGACTAATTCAGAAAAAATGGAAGTAGAACTAGATTCTCCTTACATTTTATTATACGACAAAAAAGTATCTTCTCTTAAAGAATTACTTCCGGTATTAGAACCTGTTGCACAATCAGGAAAACCTTTATTAATTATTGCTGAAGACGTAGATGGAGAAGCATTATCTACTTTAGTAGTAAATAAATTAAGAGGCGCTTTGAAAATTGCTGCTGTAAAAGCACCAGGATTCGGAGACCGAAGAAAAGCAATGTTAGAAGACATTGCTATCTTAACTGGTGGTGTTGTAATCTCTGAAGAGCAAGGATATACGTTAGAAAACACAACATTGGAAATGCTAGGTACGTGTAAACGCGTGAGCATAGACAAAGACAATACAACGATCGTGAGCGGAAGTGGTGCTTCAGATATGATTCAAAACAGAGTGAACCAAATCAAAGCACAGATGGAAACAACAACATCTGACTACGATAAAGAAAAATTACAAGAGCGCTTAGCTAAATTAGCAGGTGGTGTTGCTGTTCTTTATGTTGGTGCGGCTACGGAAGTAGAAATGAAAGAGAAAAAAGACAGAGTGGACGATGCACTACACGCTACTAGAGCGGCAATCGAAGAAGGAATTGTTGCTGGTGGAGGAGTTGCATTACTACGCGCAAAAGCAAATTTATCGTCAATCAGTGCAGTAAATGCTGACGAAGAAACAGGAATCCAAATCATCGCTAAAGCAATTGAAGCTCCATTGAGAACAATTGTTGAAAACGCTGGCTTAGAAGGTTCTGTAGTTGTAGCAAAAGTATTAGAAGGAGACAACAACTTCGGATACAACGCAAAAACAAACGAATACATCGATATGCTACAAGCAGGTGTAATCGATCCGAAAAAAGTAACACGTGTTGCTTTAGAAAACGCAGCTTCGGTTGCAGGTATGATCCTTATCACTGAATGTGCTTTAGTAGATATTAAAGACGAAAACGGTGGTGGAATGCCAATGGGCGGTGGAATGCCTGGTATGATGTAATAAAATCGCACATTTTATAGTTGAGTGGCTTGGATGTAATGTTCAAGCCACTTTTTTTTCTTTACATAGAAACAAAAAAAAACCTCTTTTGGACAAAGAGGTTTTTTTTTAATTACTTTTTTTATATATAGTACCTAGCTTTACTGTTATTCCTTTACAACGGCTTTCAAAGCTGCAATTGTCGCTTTCGGATCTGCAGATTTAAACACAAAGTTTCCTGCTACTAAGGCTTCTGCACCTGCATCAACCAAGGCTTTTGCGTTTTTGTCATTGACTCCTCCATCGATTTCAATGATTGTTTTTGCTCCTTTAGCCTCAATCATTGCTTTCAGCCTACGTACTTTGTCATAGGTGTTCTCAATAAAGCTTTGTCCTCCAAACCCAGGATTCACACTCATAATCAAGACCAAATCCAAATCTTGGATAATATCTTCTAAAACCGAAACAGGGGTATGTGGATTTAAGGCTACTCCTGCTTGCATGCCTTCCGCTTTAATCGCTTGAATCGTACGGTGTAAATGCGTACAGGCTTCATAGTGTACTGTCAAAATATCCGCTCCTAGCTCCTTAAACGTTTTGATATAACGATCAGGATCGACAATCATCAAATGCACATCCAACACCTTATTCGCGCTTCTATGCTTGTTAATCGCTTCTAAAACAGGCATTCCAAACGAAATATTCGGCACGAAAACACCGTCCATGATATCAATGTGGAACCACTCTGCTTGACTGTCATTCATCATTTCGATGTCGCGTTGTAGATTGGCAAAATCCGCTGCCAAAACTGATGGCGCAATTTTTATATTTTTCATACTCTTGTGTTGTTTGTACAAAGATAAAAAAAATCTCAAGAGGAATGTCCACCTGAGATTTCATAACTTGTTTTATTGTGCTTTTATTGTCGCTTCAAAAAGTTCGCTAAAGTACTTGATGATCTTTTCGCGTACTTCATCTTCATCTACGCGATCTACTCCAAGTTCAACATGCAAAGAGGTTACTCCTTTACCGCGAATTCCACACGGAATAATATTGTCAAAATATCCAAGGTCTGAATTGACATTCAAGGCAAAACCATGCATGGTCACCCAACGGGAAGAACGTACCCCCATGGCACAAATCTTCCTTGCAAAAGGAGTGCCCACGCCAAGCCATACACCTGTTTCCCCCTCACTTCGTTCCGATTCAATCCCGTACTCTTTCAACACTAAGATTATTGTTTCTTCCAACAAGCGCAAATACTTGTGGATATCTGTAAAGAAGTTTTCTAAGTCTAAAATTGGATAACCAACAATTTGTCCAGGACCGTGATAGGTAATGTCTCCTCCTCTATTTATTTTATAAAACGTAGCTCCTTTCTCTTTTAGTTGCTCCTCATTGAGCAAAAGATTGTCCATGTCTCCACTTTTACCTAAAGTATACACATGAGGATGTTCGACAAATAAAAAGTAATTGGGTGTCTTTTCATTTAAGTCTTCTCTTCTATTTTTTATTTTAACGTCTAAAACAGACTGAAAAAGCTCTTCTTGATACTCCCAAGTATCTTTATAATCTTTCTCACCTAAATCAATAAGGGTGATTTCTTTGTTCATTTCGTAAAACTTATCTATTGTATTTTGGATTATTGAGAATCACTAAAGCACCTATAACCCCAGGTATCCAACCTGCAAGGGTTAATAAAAAGACAATTAGTATCGACCCACACCCTTTATCATAAACGGCAATCGGGGGAAAAATTATTGATAGAATGACTCTCCAAACACTCATAATCACAAATTTATAAACAACAAATTTCGGCATTTTTTTAGGAATAAGGACTATAATTTTAGTTAAAGCCACTTTTGGGACACAAGCGAAATCATCAAATAACTAATTAACTGACATTTGGCAAGATACAAATGCCCCTAATTTTTAAAGATTACCTATATTTGCACTTTATAAATTAATTCATAATTCACAATTATTATGCAACTTTCAGAACAAGAAATCATCAGAAGAGAGAAGCTCGCTAAATTGCAAGAGCTTGGTGTGAATCCTTATCCTGCTAACTTATTTCCAGTAAATCATACGTCCAAGCAGATAAAGAACGGTTTTGAAGAAGGTAAGAAGGTAATTGTGGCTGGGAGATTAATGTCTTCGCGTATTCAAGGAAAAGCTTCTTTCGCAACAATTCAAGACAGTGAAGGAAAGATTCAACTATATATCAACAGAGATGAACTTTGTCCAGGTGAGAACAAAGAGCTATATAACGAAGTATACAAAAAACTAATCGACTTAGGCGATATCATCGGAATAGAAGGAGAGTTATTTACAACACAAGTAGGAGAAAAAACGGTACGCGTACAAGGGCTTTCTCTATTGAGTAAATCACTACGTCCGTTGCCATTACCTAAAACCGATACAGAAGGAAATACCTTTGACGCTTTTACAGATCCTGAATTGCGTTACAGAATGCGTTATGTAGATTTAGTAGTCAATCCACAACACAAAGACATTTTCGTAAAACGCACAAAATTGTTCAACGCTATGCGTCAGTTTTTCAACGAAGCAGGCTACATGGAGGTTGAAACACCTATATTGCAATCTATTCCCGGTGGAGCATCGGCTCGTCCGTTCATTACCCACCACAATGCTTTGGATATTCCTTTGTACTTGCGTATTGCCAACGAGTTATACCTAAAACGCTTAATCGTAGGTGGCTTTGACGGTGTATATGAGTTTTCAAAAAACTTCCGTAACGAAGGAATGGATAGAACGCATAATCCTGAATTCACGGCAATGGAGATCTATGTAGCTTATAAAGATTACAATTGGATGATGGAGTTTACAGAGCGCTTATTAGAGTACTGTGCTATTGCGGTAAACGGAACTACTAAAGCAACCTTTGGCGAACATGAAATCGACTTTAAAGCGCCTTACAAACGCATTACTATGGCAGACTCTATCAAAGAGTTTACTGGTTTTGACATTACAGGTAAAACAGAAGATGAAATCCGTCAAGCGGCCTTAGGTATGGGAATTCCTGTGGACGAAACAATGGGGAAAGGGAAATTAATCGACGAAATATTTGGTGAAAAATGTGAAGGAAATTATATCCAACCTACCTATATCACAGATTATCCAAAGGAGATGTCGCCTTTAACCAAAGCACATAGAGATAATCCAGAGTTAACGGAGCGTTTTGAGTTGATGGTATGTGGAAAAGAGATTGCCAATGCATACTCAGAGTTAAATGACCCAATCGACCAAAGAGAGCGTTTTGAAGCACAAATGGCGTTAGCAGATCGCGGAGATGACGAAGCTATGTTCATCGATCAAGACTTCTTACGCGCTTTAGAATACGGAATGCCTCCAACTTCAGGATTGGGAATCGGAATGGACCGTTTAATCATGTTCTTAACCAATAACCCATCAATCCAAGAAGTGTTGTTCTTCCCTCAAATGAGACCAGAAAAAACTGCTCCTAGCGTTGAGTTATCTGATGAAGAGAAAATCATCATCCAAATTCTAACGAAGAACGAAAACAAAGTGGAACTTGGCTCATTAAAAGAACAAGCCGCTTTAAGTGGTAAGAAATGGGATAAAGCCATGAAAGGATTATCTTCTCACAACTTAACAAAAGTAGTTACCGAAGATGACATCAAATACGTTGTATATCAACACTAAAAAAAAAGGGATGCAATTTGCATCCCTTTTTTTTATTATCCTAAATACGTTTTTAGTATTTTACTTCTTGATGTATGTTTCAAACGACGGATTGCTTTTTCTTTAATCTGACGAACACGTTCTCTCGTTAAGTCAAAAGTTTCTCCTATTTCTTCTAAGGTCATTGGGTGTTGATCTCCTAAACCGAAATACAAACGAACTACATCTGCCTCTCTAGGTGTTAAGGTTTCCAATGCTCTTTCAATTTCTGTACGCAGTGATTCGTGAATTAACTCACGGTCTGGATTTGGTGATTCTCCTGAACGCAATACGTCATATAAGTTCGAATCTTCTCCTTCAACTAAAGGAGCATCCATCGACAAGTGACGTCCTGAGTTTTTCATACTCTCTTTTACATCATTTACAGTCATATCCAACTCAACGGCAATTTCCTCTGCAGAAGGTGGACGCTCATTTGACTGCTCTAATAACGCGTACATCTTATTAATTTTGTTAATCGAACCAATTTTGTTTAATGGTAAACGTACAATTCTCGATTGCTCCGCCAAAGCAGATAAAATAGATTGTCTAATCCACCAAACCGCGTAAGAAATAAACTTAAACCCTCGAGTTTCATCAAAACGCTGTGCTGCTTTGATCAACCCTAAGTTTCCTTCATTAATCAAATCCGGAAGGGTTAATCCTTGATTTTGGTACTGTTTTGCTACCGAAACCACGAATCTCAAGTTCGCTTTAGTCAATTTTTCTAAAGCTCTTTGATCACCTGCCTTAATTCGCTGTGCTAATTCTACCTCTTCATCTGCAGTAATCAAATCTACTTTACCAATCTCTTGCAAATACTTATCGAGTGAAGCAGTTTCACGATTCGTAACTTGCTTGGTAATTTTAAGTTGTCTCATATTATTTTACTCCTTATTTGTCTTTGTTCTTATGGTCTACATTAGTTATACGTATACTTCATTAAAAAAGTTACAATATTTGAAAAAATAATTTTTTCCGTAGTTCTGTTTGAAAAATTAAAAGCCTTAAAAACTAGGTTTTCAAGGCTTTTAATAAAAATATTTTTACCAATCCGTGATTGAATTAGTAATAGTTCGTTTTACTCAGTTCTTTTTCATCTACTTCTACCTCATCCAAGTAACGCTCTAAGCTATCGTCTAACTCTTTCATCCAAACGGTATGGTGTTCCTCTGCAGTTACTCCTGTCATGACAGAGGTATACACTTGGTCGCGATAGGTTAGGATATCAATTTCTTTCGAATCTAAATAGCGTTTAAACATCTCACCTACTTCATCTATATTGAAGGTTGGATAATCTGTTAATTGGATTAAATCCTTGATATAAGCAGTTTGGAAATCCACTTGATCATTACTAGACTCAGTTAGATCTTCTCTTTGCAGCCATTTTTTGATATCTGCATCGCGTTCTTCTTTTGAAGGAAGAGGCAATCGCCCTAGCATATAATCTCTAGCGAACCAAGCTTGAGCATCAAACATATTAAAGGTGTAGTATTGATCTTGCATTCCCAAGAAAAGCAGACGTTCGTTTTCATTAAAGACAACCCCTTTATACAAATTGTCAGGATACAAACAGTTTTTGGTTTTCAAGCGCAAGTTGTCTGGTAAGAACGGGAATTTATGTTGATATCCTGTACACAAAACAACCGCATCAAATGCTTTAGACGTACCGTCTTTAAAGAAGGCTACATTGTCTTCAAAATGGGTCACAATTGCCTTCTCTTCTACTCCTTTAGGCCATTTGACACCAATTGGGTTGGTGCGATAAGAAATTGTAACAGATTTACTACCGTGTTTGAAACATTGCACGCCAATATCCTCGGCAGAGTAACTACTTCCAATCAACAGAATATCTTTATCGATAAATTGATCTGCCCCGCGGAAGTCGTGTGCGTGCATGACCGTCCCAGGGAAATTGTCAATTCCCTTGAAATAAGGCATATTCGGAGTCGAAAAATGTCCAGTTCCCAACACGAGGTAATCGAAAAACTCTTCAAAGGTTTCATTTTTTACCAAGTCGTCAAAAATAACGCGGAACTGTTTTTTATCCTCGAGGTAATCCACCCAACGAGCTACAGTATTGAATTTAATATAGTCTCGGGCATTACTCTGTTTGATACGCCCTTCAATATAATCGAACAGAACTTCTCTCGGTGGATAAGAAGAAATCGGCTGTTTAAAGTGATCCATAAAGGTATAATCAGCAAACTCTAAACATTCTTTGGGTCCGTTCGACCATAGGTACTTATACATACTTCCGTGTAAAGGTTCTCCATATTTCCCTACACCTGTACGCCATGTATAGTTCCACATACCTCCCCAGTTATCTTGTTTTTCATAACATTTAATCTCTGGAATTGGATTTCCCTTTTTCTGTTCTGATTCAAAAGCTCTTAACATAGCAAGCCCACTTGGTCCTGCGCCAATAATTCCTACTTTAAAATTAGTCATTATATACTACTATTTTAGGCCCCCAACTTTCTTGCGAAATGGAGCTAATTAATAAACGATATTTTCGATTTCATCAAAGAAAGAATCCCTAGAAAGATTCTTTACAGACACTCTTGTTGAGTGATTTGATAGGTGGTACTTCGTACAACCTAATTATAGGAGAACCAGAAAGGTCCTTACTAGACGCAAGAGCGAGATGCCCTTTGCGATACTGCCTATTTTAAAGCAATTTTTTACAATCGCTTTACAGCTGATATAGCAAATATAAGACTTTTTTTAGACATGACCAAACTTAGTGTTTTTTAACTACTTAATTATCAAGTAGTAATTTGGTAAAAGATCATCGCTCACCTACGCTGTTGCTCAATTTAAAAAAATGTATATCTTTACTTCACCAAAAACTATAATATGAACCTAACTAAACAAACCACCACGATTTTGCAGTTGCTTTCATTTGGCAGCGTTATATCGGTTATAAGCTTTATGCTGCTATCACGCGTTGGAGAAAATGGTATTTACACCTTTACTGTCTTAGGTGCTATATATGAGATGTTGTGGCTTCCTTCTGTTGCTGCTCTCTTTAGTTTACCCTTGGCGTGGTTGATCTTTGCCTTCAAGAAAAAAGTAGCATGGAACCAACTATATCTCCCTGTAGTTCTAATACTGGGGACTTTGTTGTATCTCCTTGTATTCTTCACATAAAAGGGGATCGTCTAACAAGCCTAACAAGATAGAATCCCATCTAATTTTAGGTATTTTTTTGCTATACATAGGTATATGACTATTCCTAGGTATGCGTTAAAGAATAATGACTACTCTTGGGCAATTGCAACATTTTTAATCGACGAGAAAAGTCGAGTTTTATACCATACAAAAGAGGATGTCCTTTTGGGACACCCTCTTATTTATTCTGCAGTATACTTTCCTTGCTTATCTTTTAATGCGCTATACATGTTTTGATACGTAGGTACGTCAACGTGTAATCGCCTGCCTTCACGAATAAAATAAGTGGCCATTACATCGAGTTCAGTTTTCACTTTATTACTGATAAAATCGCTGTGCATGGAAGTTGTGGAATCAAAGGGAATTGCTTGTAAGCGTTGCATAATTACCTCAACGACATCTGCAGCTACACTTACACCTTTAGCTCTGGCAATTTCAGCTGCTTCCGTAACAAGCGCATGAATCTCTTTCGGATGATCGCGCATGACTACCCCAAACGAGCAGTTGTAAAAAGCGGTAGCTACAGCAGAAGAAGACACTAAGATGTACTTCTCCCAAACCTCACGAGCAATCTCTTGGGTACAAATAGAGGTAATTCCCGCTGCTTTAAATAGTTGATCTAAATCCAACATACGCTGGGTGATTTTATCTGTACGACCAAATACAATCTTTTGTCTTCCACTTGGGTTGTCAATCACCCCAGCTTCCTTTAAACGAGAAACCATATAGGTACATCCTTGCCAAACTTCTGCTTGCAGATGTTCAGTAAGCTTCTCAAAGGCTTCTACTCCATTCAATAAAGGCAATATAACCGTGTTTTTAGACACGATTCTCTTTAAATCAACAATGACATCATCAAGATCGTATTCCTTCGTACAAAGCAAGATATAATCCATTATACCTAATGCCTCAACGCTTTCCACTACTTGTGTCGGTTTTCCAACTACAACAGTATCTTTTGATCGCACGGTAATGCCCGCATCTTTAATCTTAACGCCATGTGCTCCTCTAGCAACAAAGTGAATGTTTATCCTGGAATCGGCTTCAAAGTGATGGGCTAATAAGCCTCCATAGAATCCACCTACTCCTCCTAGCCCTATAATTCCAATATTTATTTTATCCATGATGATGATTAGTTTACGGTTGACAGTTTAGATTTGTCTAAAATAAAACATTTTTTCTTAGTTCACACACTGCATCTCCTTATACGCTGCCAGAGTGCTAGTCTCCCCCAGACAAACCGTCAACCTTATAACAAAAAAAAACACCTCAATTGAGGTGTTTTTTAGATTATTTTCTTTCTTCTTTCTTCGCTCCTTGTGTACCTTCTGGTTTGTTACCTTCTGGTTTATTTTCTCTTGGAGGACGAGGTAAAAGTGCTTTCTTCGAAACTTTAGGTTTTTTTGTTTTTGGATCAATACCCATGTATTTCACCTCAAATTCATCACCCATTTTCAATACATCTGAAGGATTTTCAATGCGTTTCCAATCCAATTCAGATACGTGAAGTAAGGTCTCTTTTCCTGGTACAAATTCTACAACTGCACCGAAATCAAGCATTTTCACTACTTTCACTTTGTATATTTCTCCTTCTACTGGAGAGAAGATTGTATTGTTGATAGAAGCAATAGCCTTATCCATACCTGCTGCATCAGTACCCAATACTTCAATTACACCGAAGTCACCTTCCTCGTTAATTACGATTGTAGTACCTGTTTCTGCTTGAAGTGCTTGAATATTTTTACCTCCAGGTCCGATAACTGCACCGATAAAATCTTTAGGGATTGTAACAGTAACAATTTTAGGAGCTTTTGGTTTTACTGTAGCATTTGGAACAGCGATCGTTTCTTCTAATAATCCAAGGATATGAAGACGTCCATCAAGCGCTTGTTTTAACGCTTGTTCCATGATTTCATAAGCTAGTCCATCGATTTTGATATCCATTTGACAAGCTGTGATACCATCTTTCGTTCCTGTAACTTTAAAGTCCATATCCCCTAAGTGATCTTCATCACCTAAAATATCAGACAAGACAGCCCAACGACCAGTTTTTGAATCAGAGATTAATCCCATAGCGATTCCAGAAACCGGTTTAGTGATTTGGATACCTGCATCCATCAAGGCTAATGTACCAGCACAAACAGTTGCCATAGAAGACGAACCGTTCGACTCTAATACTTCAGACACAAGACGAATAGTATAAGGACAATCAGCAGGAATCATGTTTTTCAACGCGCGTTGCGCTAAGTTACCATGACCTACTTCTCTACGTGATGTACCGCGTAATGGTTTGGCTTCACCTGTTGAGAATGGAGGGAAGTTATAGTGTAAGTAAAAACGCTCTTCTCCTTGCTCACTTGGTAAATCAATAATATTAGCATCTCTAGAAGTACCTAGGGTTACCGTTGCTAGCGCTTGGGTTTCACCACGGGTAAAGATAGAAGATCCATGAACCGATGGCAAGTAGTCTACTTCACTCCAAATCGGGCGAATTTCTGTAGTTTTACGACCATCAAGACGAATATTTTGATCCAAGATCAGGTTTCGAACAGCTTCTTTTTGTGTTTTCTTGAAGTAAGTGCTGATTAATTCCCCTTTTTCCTCTAAATCTTCTTCAGAGAACAAAGCTTTAACCTCTTCGTATACTTCAGCGAATTTCTCACCACGCTCACTTTTAGCACTTGCATGAGAAGCGATTTCGTACAATTTAGCGTAAGCTGCGTCGTACACGATTTTTTCTACTTCAGCATCAGTTGGCTCAGCTTCGTACTCACGGTAAGTAAGTCCTAATGCTGCGCGCATTTTTTCTTGTGCTTCAATTTGAACTTTAATAGCATCATGAGCAAATTTAATTGCATCAATCATTTCTTGTTCAGAGATTTCTCTCATTTCACCTTCTACCATACAAACAGAGTCTTTCGAAGCACCGATCATCATATCGATATCCGATTGCTCTAATTGTTCTTTAGAAGGGTTGATGATAAATTGTCCATCAATACGACCCACGCGAACTTCAGAGATCGAGTTGTAGAAAGGAATATCTGACACAGCTAAAGCAGCAGAAGCAGCTAAACCAGCTAATGCATCAGGCATTACATTTTCGTCGTGAGACATCAATTGAATCATCACTTGCGTTTCTGCGTGGTAGTCATCAGGGAACAAAGGGCGTAAACAACGGTCAACTAGACGCATTGTCAAAACTTCTTGGTCGCTCGGACGAGCTTCACGTTTAAAAAAGCCTCCTGGAAAACGTCCAGCAGCAGCGAATTTTTCTCTGTAATCTACAGTTAAAGGAAGGAAGTCCACACCAGGATTTGCCGTTCTCGCAGAAACAGCTGTAGCCAAAAGCATACAGTCTCCCATACGAACAACAACAGAACCATCTGCTTGTTTCGCTAATTTCCCAGTCTCGATTGAGATGCTACGTCCATCTCCTAAATCGATAATTTCTTTGGTTACCTTAGGAATCATAATAATTTAATACTTTAGGGTTTCTGTCTCTCCGAAGAGAGACGTAAAATGTGTTGTGTGTGTTGTGTTGTGTGTTGTGTAGTATATGAAACCCAATGAAAAACCAGATCTAACTCTGCTAAAGGCAAAAAAACAAAAAGAGGCGCGCAGGCACCTCTTTCCTATATTGATTATTTTCTAATACCCAATACTTTAATGATCTCACGATATCTGTTAATCTCAGTTTTCTTTAAGTAGTCAAGAAGTCTTCTTCTTTTACCTACTAAAAGAACTAATGAACGCTCCGTGTTGTAATCTTTACGATTTCTTTTTAAGTGCTCAGTTAAGTGAGAGATTCTGTAAGTGAACAAAGCGATTTGTCCTTCTGCAGATCCTGTGTTTGCAGCTACACCTCCATGTTGTTGGAAGATCTCAGCTTTTTTTTCTTTTGTTAAATACATGCCAATATTCTTTAATGATTTTTATGTACGAATTCTAGTGTTCTAAAATTCAGTTGCAAAGGTAATTTTATTTTTTAAATCTACATCACAGTTCATGATTTATTTTAAAAAAAATAATATTCCCTTCATTGGCAATTGATTACAAATATAAGGAAGCGATTGATTCATTCAGCGCTTCCAAAAATTCTTGATCTTCTTTTGTGAAGGCATTTAGTGTATGTGAATCAATATCAAGCTGTCCAATATTCTGCCCTGATACAAATAAAGGCACAACTATTTCGGCTTTTACTGTAAGGCTACAAGCAATATAATTGGTTTGAGCGGTGACATCGTCCACCAAAAAAGTTTGATTGCTCTCGGCTACTTGTCCACATATTCCCTTCCCGAAAGGAATAAGAATATGATCGGTTGCTTCGCCTGTATAAGGACCTAAATGCAAGACGCGTTTTTCAGCATCGGCAAAATAAAATCCAACCCAATCATAGTGTGCCACTCGTTTTTCCAAGAGATCACAAATACGTTGTAATTTAGCAGTTATAGTATCCTCACTATGTATAATCTGTCTTGCCTCATCTAAGAGTGTTTGATATGTTGTATGCATTTACTTTAACTTTAGTCTATCATGTATCGAACAAAGTTACGCGATATGGCGTAGGCATTTTTTCTTTTTTCACCGCTATATTTTACACAAAAATCTTTCCAAACAATCAAAATCATGCTTTTTTTCTTATTTTTGTTTCATGCTTAAGAAACGTCTTGTCAGTATGCTGTTTTTATTGATCTTCCTATTCTCGAATATAGGATGGTCCATGAGCGTGCATTATTGTCAAGGCGAAGCCCATTATAGTCCGTTGCGCTATGCGCATACGCATTTGGAATCGGGATGTGTGATGGAATCGACTATAGAGTCGGAACCGCAACGCGAAGAGAAATCCTGTTGTTCTACTCAAACGCCTATTGAAGAAGCAGTCAAAAAATTTGCTGATAAGCAATGTTGTCAAAATGATTTGATCAAATCAAATCCTTCGGACCACAATATTCAACACGTTTACGCTCCACATTTCGATTTTATCTTACCAGACTACAGCTGGACAACACTTACTACACCATGGGTATATCTTCCTGCTAAAAAACAGGAGACCCTAGCTTATTACTTAGAGGCTAACGCCCCTCCACTCTATCAACTCTATTGTCGCCTCGTTTTTTACGCCTAACTGTTGTTTTACATTTTGTTAGACCTCTTTTTGCAGGTCAAACCTATACTATGTATTACTATTCACACGTAAAAAATGATAAAAAATTTAGTTACTCTCACCGTATTAACTGTGGGAACTTCGCTATATGCACAACAAACTATTACAGGGCAAATTGTAGATGAGAATCAAATTCCAGTAATTGGAGCCTCTGTTTTTTATGCCGACGCCTCAATTGGTGTTACAACAGACGCCCAGGGAAAATTTACCCTGACTTCTATAGACTCGGAAGCGCTAACCATTTCCTATATTGGCTATAAAACGCAACGCATCAAAACACAAGCTAATCAATCTTATACCATCGTCTTACAGCCTGAAGATTCACTAGAGGAGGTGGTAATCAAAACCAAACAGCGCAATACGAGTCGTTCGATCAAAGGAACGACCAATACGCATACGATGAACAGCGGTGAATTACTCAAAGCTGCTTGTTGTAATATATCCGAGGCCTTCGAAACGAATCCGTCCATTGACGTCAACTATACGGATGCTATTACAGGAACCAAACAAATAAAAATGTTGGGGCTAACTAGTCCGTATATCTTAATTGCAGAGGAAAATATTCCTTCTGTACGCGGGGCTTCTCAAATATATGGGATGACCTTTACACCAGGAACTTGGGTAGAGAGCATTCAAGTAACCAAAGGAGCGGGTACGGTAATTAACGGTTATGAGAGTATTTCGGGCCAATTAAACACCGAATTGATTAAACCAGCGACAGATCGTCCGCTATTTGTCAACTTATACGGTTCTACGGATGAGCGTTTCGAAGCCAACATTCACGGAAATTATCACATCAATGACAAATGGAGCTCCTCCTTGTTTATTCACGGCAATTTGAGAAGTGGAGATCACGACAAAAATCACGATGGTTTTCTAGACATGCCTAAAGGAGAACAAATCAACGTGATGAACCGTTGGCAGTATATCAACGCTGAAAAAGGGGTGGTAAATTTCATTACCGCTCGTTATATGAAAGACAATAAAGTAGCTGGGCAGGTTAATTTTGACAAGAAAAAAGACAAGGGATCAACCACAGTATGGGGCTCAGAAATCAATACAGAAAAATTAGATTTATCGACCAAACTCGGCTACGTATTTGCTGATTTGCCTTTTCAAAGTGTGGGTATACAAGTGGCGTACAACTACCACAAACAAGATTCTTACTTTGGGTTAAATCGCTACGATATTAAACAGAATAGCTTGTATTCTAACCTTGTTTTCAATTCGATTATCAGCAATACTTTACACAAATTTACTACAGGACTAACGTTTACGCTTGATCAATACACAGAAAACGTTTTTGTTCCTGGGATTGCAGACAATTTCAATCGAACAGATAATGCGTTAGGTGCGTTCTATGAGTATACGTACGACAACACGACAGACTTCAGCCTTATTGCAGGTATGCGCGTGGACTATCACAACCGCATGGGTGTATTTGCTACGCCGCGTTTGCACTTGCGCTACAATCCGTGGACCAATGGGGTATTACGCGCTTCCGCAGGAAGAGGAAAACGCATTGCCAATGTTTTTGCGGAGAATCAACTCTTTTTTGCGACAAATCGCTTGTTTCAAATTGAGGGAAACAACGGAAAAACATACAACTTAGATCCTGAAATTGCCTGGAATTATGGGCTGAGCTTTACTCAAAACTTTCATTTTATCGGTCGAAAAGGAGATATAACGTTGGACTTCTACCGCACGGATTTTGACAATCAAATTGTGGTGGATGCGGATTACCATTCACATCAGCTGTTGTTTTACAACCTAGATGGCAAATCATACGCCAACAGTTTTCAGCTCGAGACCAATTACAACCTGGCGCGTAATCTAAACTTGCGCACCGCTTATAAATACTACGATATTAGCACAGATCAAAAAACGGGAAAATTTGAAAAAGCCTACCAGCCCAAACACCGCATATTTGCTAATGTTGAATACACTACGGAAGAGCAAGACAATGGGGCCCATTGGAAGTTCGATTTTACGTATAATTGGTTAGGTAAGCAACGCATTACCTCAACAGCACAATATGAACCGGCTAATCAGATGAAAAAGACTTCTACCCCTTATTCGCTGATGAACTTTCAAGTGACTAAAGTATTTTCTCCTCAATTTGAGGTCTATCTAGGGGGTGAAAACATTGGCAATTACAAGCAACGCAATCCGATTGTCAATGCACAAAATCCCTTTGATGCTGATTTTGATACCTCCATGGTCTATGCTCCAATTGCAGGTGCTATGTACTATGCTGGATTGCGTTTTAAACTTGATTAATTAACTCAAACTCTTATACAATGAAAAAATTATTGTTTACACTAGGCGCAACACTTTTTGCAACAGTAGCGCTTTTTGCTCAAGAAAAAGAGCAACCCAAACAAATCATTGCCGTAAAAGGACAATGTGAAATGTGCAAAAAACGAATCGAAAAAGCCGCCCTTGATGTAAAAGGTGTTCGCTCCGTTGATTGGTCTGTGGCAGATCAGCAATTAACGGTTTACTTGAATCCGAAAAAGACAACAGGAAAAGAGGTACAAGAAGCAATTGCTAAAGCGGGACATGATACAGCAGAGATAAAGGCTTCAGAGGAAGCATACAACGGGTTACACAGTTGTTGCAAATACCAAAGATAACAGCATAAAAAAAGCACTAACTAGCGATTAGTGCTTTTTTTTCAAACAACAATATGCTATTCTGTAGCCAAACTCACAAACTACAAAATATCCTTTTTCTTTTTCATAGCACTTCCTTTTATCTACAGTAAACTGTCTTGGTCAAGACAAACGTTGCTTACTCCTAGAGTAAAAAGAAAGGTATTATCTTTTTATAGCTGTATTTTATTACACTACAAATGTAGGATGGTATGCATGCATAAAACATGACTTTTATCACTTTTTACAAAAATTAATAAAATTTAAGCTTATATAGATCAATAATCCTTCTCTCTCCTTCTAAAAAAATTAATCTTGCACACTGTACCCTCTTTGCCTACCCATCAAAATGCAAGTTGTTTATTGTACTTGATCCCCCCCTACCGAACATCCTTAACTGCTTCATAAACGGAGTTATCTTGTCGTTTTGATGGCTTAACTTCCGTTTTAACCTCATTTAGAAGTCATTGAAATGTAAAATACAATATACAAACATAAGCTACTTTTTATTAAATATTTCAAATAGTTTTAGTTAAAATAATAAGGATTATTTTTACAAATAATGATATTTATTTATTTTCGGGAGGAACTAAAAATTAAATATCATAAAAAAAACAATCACAATAATCGTCCTGAATCTTTTCGCTCTTGTCCTTCACGCACAGGGAGGAACAAAATTCGAAAAAATAGAAAAAGAAATAGTAGGATCTTCAAAGCTCACGGTTTATTATGCAATAGAAGCGAATACAGGCAAAAAGGTCAAAACTGGACAAACGGTTCTCCAAATTCTCGGCGCCAAAAGCAAATATGTTGATGTTACCGAAGATCAGTACATTACTTACAATAATACCAACGTAGGAAAAATAGCCGATCAACATACTTTTGCAGAATCACTAAAAATCAACAGAAACTACGCGTACAACGGCGTGATTTTCAAAGATTTTTCTACTTCGACGCTACTAGTTCAAGAATTAGTCGCTCTAACCACTTATCAATACCAAGAGCTCATTCCCAAAATAAATTGGAAAATTGTCAAAGATACTAAGGAAATACTAGGGCATAGCTGTCAAAAGGCAACGACTACTTTTAGAGGGCGATTGTATACGGCTTGGTTTGCAGAAGATATTCCCATTAGCGATGGTCCTCATCTATTTACGGGATTACCAGGTTTGATTCTGGAAATCAGCGATGCTAAAAAAGACTACCGCTTTACTGCTACAGGTATAGAAACTAAAAACGAAGAAGTTTATCTCGTTATCAATCCGGCTATCGTCAAGGTAAGTCGAGCGGATTATCAAAAAGCAAATAAAAATTTTCATATAGATCCAGGAGCAGCTTTACAAGGTAAAGTCTATTCCGAACCGGGAAAGGTCTACCAAACCTCAGGGGCAAAATCCTGGCCGTATAACCCGATGGAATTAGAATAACCTATTGTCTGCGTTTTACATCCTCTTATAAAAAAACTCATGCTGAAGCTATTCAATCTCTTTGCTTTCCTCCTCCTGCTATCCGGACCCCCCCTGACGTATTGTCAAGAGAGTACGAAGAAAATTACCGTGATAGATGGAGAAACAACACAAGCGTTAGAAGGGGTAATTTGTAAATTATACACTGCTGAAGGTGACCTAATAGACTATCTTCTTTCCTCTAAAGCAGGAGAAATCTACATCGAACTGGGTGATACACCTGCTTATCTCATTTTTTCCTATTTAGGCTTTGAGAATCAAACTGTACTGTACCCTAATTTGTTAGCCCTAAAAGAGATCAGACTAACAGCCAAGCCCATTGAAATGGATGAAATAGTCATAAAAACACAAGCCATTACACAAGTAGGCGATACAATAAACTACAGTATTACTCCTTTTAAATCAAAAGAGGATCGCTACTTAAAAGATGTCCTTGCTAAACTTCCTGGTCTTACAATTAATGCAAACGGAGGAATTAGCTATCAAGGAAAAACAATCAATCGTTTTTATATGGAGGGCTTAGATTTACTGGGAAATCAATACACTATCGCCACAACTAATTTACCTATAGACGCAGTACAATCGATACAGCTTATTGAAAACAACCAACATATAAAGGCGTTAAAAGATATTGAATTCAGCGATAAAGCGGCAATCAACATCAAATTTAAAGCGGATTACAAGCAAAAACCCTTTGGCGAACTACAAGCGGCTATCGGAGGAACCCCCTTTTTAGTTCAATCAAAAGCATTCGCCACAGCCATTAACAAGAACAATCAAACTTTAGCGACAATTAAAACAGATCAAACAGGGATAGCTATCGAAAGAGAGACTAGGGAACAACTCGATTATAACGATCTTTTCTCTTTTGAACCTCCTCCACCTTTATATCTCAATAAGGCGACTATTCAACAGATACCAATGGATGAAAAGCGCTATGCATTCAACAAATCGTATTTGGCTACATTAAATCACTTGAAAAAATTATCAAAAGATGCTAGCATACGGTTTAAACTTGACGCAACCAACAATCACCAAAAACAAGCTAGTTATTATGTTTCTGACTACGATTTAATGGATGGTCAACTCCTATCTCTAAAAGAGGAACGCCATTTAGCTATCAAGACTACTCGCATTGGCGCATCAACGACATATGAAAAAAACAGTGAATCAACCTATGTGAAAAATGAAATAAAAGCTAGTGTAAATTGGGATACTAGTCGAGAGTATTTACGTTCAAACGACGCTGCATTTCACAACAAAACCCGTCAAACTAGCGCAATAGTACAGCATCGATTTTCATATATTTTCGGCAAAAAAGACCACAACTATACCGTAGATGCTTTTATAAAATTTATCAATCAGCCCGAACACATTTACTTAGCGTCTACTAGGAATCCTAGCGAGCAGGCTTTTGACAATCAAAAAATAGTCAACAATCACCTTCTTTTCAAAGCACAAATCGCTAAGATAGTTCCCTTATATGCAAACCCATTGACATTAAAACTAGCCTTTTACTACAATAATGACGAATTAAAAACGCAGCTAAACTTACAGCATATCCCTGATTCTATTCATCCGTATCAATCCCTTTTTCACGCGAATACGCAATTAAAACAGTATACTGCTGCATTTACTGCCCACTACACCTATTACTATAAAAAAGGTAGTATGAGCCTTGTTTTTCCCTTTATTTACCAGCAACATACCGCAGCACAACGCAACATGTGGGTAAATCGAAATAGTGGGAATTTTCTCTTTACTCCTTCTTTGATGTTAACGTATAACATCAATCAAATGTGGAAATTAAATGCAACAATAAACTATAGTGAATCACTCAGTCAACTAGATCAATATTTCCAAGGTATGATTAAAACTACCTATAGAAATTTTAATTTATACACTGATTTGCCCTCGCGAAATAAACTGATGCATTATCGTATCGATTTTGAACATCACAATTTAGTGCATGCTTTGTTTTTCACTTGTTCGGTGAGCTACCAACCTTCAAGGTCAAATAGTTTAGAGGTCGTTGATTACCGTACAGACTATACACTTACCTCCAGAAAGAAAAAACAAGTAAAGTCAGGTCAATTTTCTATACAAGGGAGAATCTCGAAATTAGCAACTGCCCTAAAAACAACATTTGCCTTACATTCTTCCTTTGATTATGGAAAAAACAATATTGGACAACAAGAAATTGTGTTTGCTAACTACAGCAATAAATGGGGACTAGGCTTTGAAGTGTATAATAAAATGTTTGATTGGCTCTCAATTCAGTATCTAGCAAGCGATACTACACTTTGGGAAAGCAATGTATACCGAACAACAGCTAAACTTCACAATATCACGCAACAGATTAGTGTAGCACTAGTTGCTATACCTTATTTACAGATTAAAATAAACGGAGAGCACAACTATAACGTTATAGACGATAGCAAAAGTTATCAAAACTTTTTTATTGATATGAGTGCTTCGTACACATTTAATCGAACAGAATTCACTCTAGTTGCACAAAATTTAGTAAACAATAAAGAATATTCCTTTACAAGCTATCAAGGACTAAACAGCAGCCTCTTGCGAATCCCTATAAGAGGAAGAAGTATCCTAATAGGGGCTACAGTTCGTTTCTAGTATATGGCTCGACTTTATCAAAATCCTTTATCGGTACAAAAATAGTAAGAGGAATTCGCTTAATCACTCTATCTAAGATTAATTGAATATAGAGCGCATTGGTTCCATCTGCACGAGTATAATCTTTTTTAATAAAGATTTTGAACGAGATTTTGTTCAATTGTTTACCAATAGATTTTTGTGGTAAATAATTTGGTAAACAATATGGGTTTTTTGAGATTTTGTCTGACATGATTTTTTTTAAAAGGGAATCATAAATCCCTTACCAATAGGGGGTTTACAGTGTTTTCTGTTTTTTTTGTATAAATCACTTAAAACACTGTAAACCGGCTATTTGCGTCCGCGGAAGGGCTCGAACCCTCAACCCTCAGAGCCGAAATCTGATATTCTATCCAATTGAACTACGCGGACCAACCAAAAAATTTATTTTGTCAATAGGTTTTTTACTATTGTTGAAATTGTTTTTCCATCAGCTTTACCTGCTAATTCTTTTGAAGCCATTCCCATTACTTGTCCCATGGCAGCCATTCCGGCATGATTTCCATCGGCGATAATTTTAGCAATAATCGCTTCTACTTCTTCATTAGACAATTGTTCGGGTAAGAATTGTTCAATAACAGCCACTTGTGCTAACTCAGGTTCAACCAAATCTGCTCTTCCTTGTTCTGAGAAAATGGCCGCGCTGTCTTTGCGTTGTTTGACTAATTTCTGTAAGATCTTAATCTCCTCGTCTTCGCTGATCTCCTCTTTAGAGCCTGATTGAGTTTGCGCTAATAACAATTCTGCTTTAATAGCTCTTAGGGCCTCCAAAGCGATACTATCTTTTGACTTCATGGCGCTTTTCATCGCATCCATAATTTTGGCTTGTAAACTCATATCTATTTTTTATTTGGTTTTGCAAAGATATAAAAAAGCCGAGAAAACAAGGCAAATTCCAATATTTTTACTTTTATACTCTCCTTTATCTTCTGGTGACCTATAAGAATTCCTATGCGTTCATTAAATGACAGAGCATGCTTCTTCTCTTTCGGTTTTTCCTTTTGGGTCGGGGTATTCCACTACAATAAAATACCGTTCTTGGTTGCGTATACCCAAGGTGCCTACCGATAAGGCGCAGTAATCACCAATTTCCTCACTACCTCATCGGCAGTGTACTGGGGTTTCATTTGTAATGGACTCAACGTTGAACAGGAAATTACTGTGAATAGTACACAAAATAAGGGTTAGATCTGTTCATCATCTATGCTTAGATCAAAAAAAATAAACGACAGCATACAGAAAAACCAAAAGTAAAAGAAAAAATACTACACCTAATCCCCCCCCCTTTTGATTAGCTATTTCGTGAAAACACTGGATTGACACCAATAAGGCAATGTTCTATTCCTTATACAAGCGTAAACAGCATATCTCTTCGAAAGTAGCTATGGAATAAGAAGCTTGACATTGTAAGCCAAACAAGTGACCTCTAATGAAAGAGGTCATTTTTTGGCCGTTAAAAATGAAAAAAAAAAAACCTAGTATCTCATTATAATCATAGAGGATTGAGATCATAACCATCCTGCGTCTTTTCAATAATAACCCAAGCGTCATCTGCGATAACTTTAATTTTGTACGTGATTAAAATATTTCCTCTCAAGGGTTCCTCCGTTCTAGAGATCAATTCAACTCCTCTACTTTTGTCGGGTCTAAATTCATAAGAAGTCACAGTTACCCAATCACTAGCATCTACCCATTCACTTTCTAAATACTGAAGGGTTAATTCTTGGTTGGGTTCTACTAAGGATGGATATTTGAATATCTGTATATCCGTAGCATAATGAACCCGGTAATACGGTTGTGAGGTGCCGTTGTATTTTAGATTTAGTCCCATACCATCTCCTCGATTAACCATGAATGGCAAGGTGTGGTCCTTCCAGAAATACACTTGATAGAGATACCCCCATTCTGTTTCTTGGTTAGGGTCTGCATATTCCACCACAATAAACTCTTTTCCTTCGGTAGCTCCATACCAAGGTGTATCAATATACGCATTCTCGCTTACACCACTTGTTGCTGTTTTTTCCACAAAAGTAACCGGTGTACGATCGGTAACCGTATACGGTTGAGTAAACTCCAATTTCTTGATTACCTCATCGGCTAGGTATTTGGCCTTTACGTAAATACTATTGGGCTGGGAAAAACCACCAACTGATACCAATAGGAACAAAATCAATAGTTCTATTTTTTTCATAATTAATGCTGATTTGGGTAATAAATAATAAAATTTGAAGGATCATCTATGGAATGACCACCGTATATATAAAAATTTCCATCCCTTCCCTCTGTACCAACATAATCCAATAAAATCAGGGGTACATTGTTTCGTTTTGCAAAGGCAATATCTGCTGGTGAAAAGCCCACTTTCCTATAATCAGCCTTAGGCAAATAGGTCAAAGGAGTATGAGTATGAAAGGCTGCAATTGGCAGTGCGGTCAAAGGAATAACGTTAGTCTCATCGGAATGAGACCGAACACTTCCACTACCAAGACTTACAGCCCCATTCGTTCCTGCTCCTCCTTTTATGTATTCACCATATTTAATATTGCCGAGATATAACTTATCGCTAATCTCATCGTAAAAAACATAAGCCCCCGCTTCTCTCCTGCCTTCCTCTGCAGATGCAGAATGAGTCGCCTGAATGAAAATTTCCTTTAATTTACCAACAATTAATGTGTCATTTAAAATTTTTTGCACATTTAAATATTGGGGTGAATTTTGATCCACCTCCACTCCATTATGTAAGTTGCCATTATTTGGAGATCCTCCTCCGCCGCCAGCGACATCATTAGGAAGTGTACTCATGGAAGGATACATCTCTAGCCACAAATCGCCAATTCCCGTTCCTCCACCAGCTCCTGGAACACCAATTAAGATTTCAGGTAAGACAATAGGAGGGCCTCCATCATAACAATTACCAAGCTCATCTTCTAAATAACAAAAAGCTGTTGATTGCTTGTAAACACCAGGCTCTACTTTTCGTTTATCCAAAGGACTATCATCTTTAGCGCAGGAAAATAAAAGTAGGGTTGCCATCAAAAAATATAATTTCCGCATATACAATTGAGTTAAATAAAATATATTCAACCCAAAAAACATACCTCAAAAATCACATAACGAACACTTTAAACGAATTATTTAACAAATAATCAACAATAATTGAAAAATTACAACAATTTTAAAAAAAACAGGATAAAATATGAACAGCTTCCCTTATGCGCAAAAAAAAACAGTAGTAAACGGAAGCTTACTACTGTTTGATATTGAAACGCTATTATGATATAGCTAATTTAGTCTACATTATCGTGTAAAAACGAATTGTTTGATCTCAATTTTGGATCGTTATTTCCGTCCACTCCGAATGAAATTCTCGATTTGTTGTTCTCCTCGTTTACTTCATCTAAATCCACGCCTAAACGCTTATAAGCAGGTTCTTTTTCTAAGTCTGAATAATGCGCGGTTGAGTTGTTGAACTTATAGTTAAAATCCTTCATCTTTCTTCTGCGTTCTGCGGCACGACTTCTCAACGTGAATTCTTCAATACTCATTTCTGTTGGATTCATCTCGTCATAATCATCAGCTGAAGCTTCTACTTCTACTTTATTTACTACGGGAGCATCCTCAGCGCGTACAGAAAACTTAAACTCTTCTGCGATTTCTTCTTTGTGTGTGCTTACAGGTTTAGCTAAAGATAGTTCTTCTTCTTTGTCCATATAGTCTTCCAAAGAGAAGCGAATAATTTCTTCTTTTTTCGCTGATGCTTGAGCCATCGCTTCATTAGCATGACTACTAGCTTCTGCAGAAGCCATTTCCATCTCTTCTAGTTCATCTGTAAAATGGTGTACAATTGGCGCTGCTGATTCTTGTACTTTAGGTGTTACGATGACAAACTCTGGGTCAAACACCTGGATATCGCGGATATCCTTTTGTTTAAACGCAGTAGGATCGTTATTTACCTGATCGCTTGTGCGCGCTTCCGTTTTTGGTGTTACGATTTCGAAAAACACGTCTAGATTAGACGCTTCAGTAGCTTTACGTTCAAAAGCTAGCTCCTCTATCTCTCCTGTTGGTTGAGTAGGAAAAGCAGATCCACCAAAATCGTCCTGTTGATCATCCTCTTCGTAATCGTCCTCTAAAGTAAACACCTTACGTGTTTCCACCGGAGGATTTACTTCTTCTGTTTCAATTTCCTGCGCACTCTCTGGAGTAGAAACGCGCAAGGGTTGATCTGGTGTTGTAAATCCAAAAGAAGGGGTTGCAGCGGTTTGCGTTAAATCGCGCACTACTTTTTGTTCTTCTTCTAGGGTGTGGATAATAACCTTAGGTTCTGATGAATTAACGATACTCTTTTGTTGCTCGTAGTTAAATCCCGTGGCAATGATTGTTACAGAAATAGCTTCCCCTAATGATTCATCTTCACCAACCCCCATAATAATATTAGCATTATGGCCTGCTTCGGTTTGGATGTGATCGTTAATTTCACCGATTTCATCAATTGTGATTTCATTGGTACCTGAAACGATTAATAACAATACATTTTTAGCTCCTGAAATTTTGTTATCGTTAAGCAATGGAGAATCTAACGCATCGATGATCGCATCTTTTGCTCTATTGTCACCAGATGCAGTTCCTGATCCCATAATAGCGGTACCACTATCGGACAATACTGTTTTTGCATCTTTTAAGTCAATATTTTGCGTATAGTGGTGCGTAATAACTTCAGCGATACCACGGGCAGCAGTTGATAATACCTCATCTGCTTTGGAGAAGCCAGCCTTAAAGCCTAAGTTTCCATATACTTCACGTAACTTATTGTTGTTGATCACGATAAGAGAATCCACTTGTTTTCTCAATCGATCAACTCCTTTTAACGCTTGTTCTTGACGAACTTTTCCTTCAAATTGGAAAGGAATCGTTACAATCCCAACCGTTAATATATCTCTTTCTTTTGATAATTGTGCGATCACAGGAGCTGCACCTGTTCCTGTTCCTCCACCCATACCTGCGGTGATAAACACCATTTTGGTATTGGTATCGAGCATTTTCTCAATTTCTTCTATACTTTCTAAAGCAGATTGTTGTCCTACTTCAGGATTTGCACCTGCACCAAGTCCTTCGGTTAGGTTAACCCCTAACTGAATTTTATTGGGCACTGAACTATTTTCTAAAGCTTGTGAATCCGTATTACAAACGATGAAATCCACTCCTTTAATTCCTTGCTTAAACATGTGATTGATCGCGTTACTTCCTCCGCCACCTACACCAATTACCTTAATAACGTTTGACTGGTTTTTAGGCATATCAAACTTTATTCCTCCGAAATCTGTATTCTCCATATACGTATCGTTTTATTATTCTTGCTTTTCAATAAATTCTTTAATTTTTCTAAAAAAGTTTCCTATGAAACTACTTTCGAAGCGGTCTGCTGTACTAGGTTGCGCTTCTCTTGGTTCTTCCTTAGGTTGTGAAGGGCGCGCATCCACATGAGATTGGCTTACCGCTTCAACTGGCTCTTTTGGTGTGTTTATCGCTGCCTCTGTTTGTGGCGTTGGATAAACAACTTTTCTCTCTTCTGGTTTTGCTTCGACTTTCGTCTCTACTGCTTTGAGTTCTTCTACTGAAACAGCTCCTTTTTTGCGGTGCTTTTCACTTTCCATAACTAATCCAACTCCCGTTGCATACAATGGACTTGAAACTTCTAAACTCGAATCCCCAGCTAAATGCTCATTTGGATACCCTATACGCGTATCTATACCCGTGATATATTCGACTAATTGTTTAATGTGTTTGAGTTCTGATCCTCCTCCTGTTAAAACAATTCCCGCAATTAATTTTTTCTGTGGATTTTCATATCCATAACTCTTAATTTCAGAAAAAACGAGTTGCACAATCTCCTCTACCCTTGCATTTATTATTTTAGAAAGATTTTTTAAAGAAATTTCTTTGGGTTCTTTTCCTCTTAATCCTGGGATAGAAACAATCTCATTGTCTTTATTTTCGCCAGGCCAAGCTGAACCAAATTTTACCTTTAAGATCTCCGCTTGACGTTCAATAATAGAACATCCCTCTTTAATATCTTCTGTGATGACATTACCACCGAAAGGAACAACTGCCGTATGACGGATAATTCCATCTTTAAAAATGGCTAAATCAGTTGTACCACCTCCAATATCGATTAAAGCCACACCTGCTTCTTTTTCCTCTTGGCTCAATACTGCCTCTGCTGAAGCAAGTGGTTCTAATGTGATACCCGCTAGTTCCAGTCCTGCGTCTTTGATACAACGTCCTGCATTTTTTATCAAAGCTGCCTGACCTACTACGACGTGAAACGTAGCTTCTAATCGGCTACCGTACATTCCAACCGGTTCTTTGATTCCCGGTTCTCCATCTATTTTAAATTCTTGTGGTAAAACGTGAATAATCTCTTCCCCAGGTAACATACTTAATTTCTGAACCTGATTAATCAACTGTTCAATATCTTTATCTCCAATTACCTCATCGGGATTTGGACGACTAATATAATCACTGTGCTGAATGCTTCGAATGTGTTGACCTGCAATACCTACTACAACATTTTTAATCTTGTAACCTGCCTGAGTCTCTGCATCTGCCACAGCATGTTGAATCGATTGGATGGTTTGTGTAATATTATTCACCACCCCTCGCTTAACGCCCAAACTCTTAGCTTTTCCTAAACCTAAAATCTCGAGCTTTCCATATTCATTTTTTTTACCAATCATTGCGACAATCTTCGTTGTCCCAATGTCTAAACCAACAGCTATATTTTCTTTTTCCATACTCAATTTATTTTGAACACACCACTTGTTGGGTAAATTTCAGATTGATCTTTTTATAACTATCTATTTCTATTTTCTCTTCGATTGCATATTGTATAAAAGCTTTATAATTTAGGAGTTTTCGCTCCATTTCATTAAAACTTCCAAATAGAATCTGAAACTTATTTACTCGACTTTTCAAGTAAATTACCTCTCCAGGTTGAATACTAATCCCCGTAATCTCTTGTTTCAAAAACTCATCTGCATTGATAAATTCTAACATTTGTTTCAATTGCTCTTGTGTTTCGCTTTTGATGCGACCTTCGACTAAAATAACGCGTTCTGCATAGTTAGTTGACAAAGGCATTTTAGTGCCATTCTCATCCAAATAATACGATTCCTGCTCTCCTACTACTCGGCCAATTGCTTTTTTTTGATTGACTTCGACTTTCATAACTCCGTCAATAGTTAGGTACACCTCAGCCGCTTTGATTAACTTGTTCTGCAATACGCTTTTTTCTAGCGTATTCAAGTCAATCGTAGTTCTGTCTTGTGCTGTAACAGTTCCACTTTGGTGCCTTACAATATCGCTTACATCGCCAGAGGTTACAAAATGGGTTTCTTCTCCCTTAAAAACAATCTCTACTCCTTTTAAGTTTCGATGTGTGTTTCTGTCATTGCTAAAAGAATATAAAAACATGACGGCTCCTAGCATTATCAAAATGCGCAGATCAGACCATTTTATTTTCTTCAACAATTTTTTCATTTTTTATTTTCCTTCTAAAGCTACTTTAATCTCTTGTACCATTTCTCCAATATCTCCTGCTCCAATGGTTAAGATAATCTCCGCATCTGATGCTTTTAAATGTTCGATTAAATCTTCTTTTGCCACCAACTGTTTGTTTTTTGAGCTTAGCTGTTCAAGCAACTTCGCAGAAGTAACTCCTTCGATTGGCAATTCGCGTGCGGGATATATATCCAGTAAGATCACATTGTCAAATGTCGAAAGTGCTGTGGCAAATTCATCCATAAAATCTCTTGTTCGACTGTACAAGTGCGGTTGAAATACGGCAACAATTTTTTTGTCTCCGTGCATTTCGTGTACGCCTTGGCTAGCCGCTTTAATCTCTGTGGGGTGATGTGCATAATCGTCGATATAGATTAATTTCTCTGTTCTTATTTTATAAGAGAATCTTCTGCGTACCCCGCGAAAGCTCTTCAAGCCTTCGATTAATTTCTGCGTATCCACGCCATAATCACTTGCCATAGCAAAAGCCATTAGCGCATTGGATAGGTTGTGTCTTCCTGGTAATCCAAAATAAACCTCCTCTAGGGTTTCTCTTGGCGTAACTAGATCAAACACATACCACCCGTCTACAACTTTTATATTCGTTGCACGATAGCTACAAGCAGTCCCAAATCCGACTTGAATGCCCTCTAAATTCACTGCTTCGGTAACGAAGAGTTTATTTGCATCTGGCAATCGCTGTGCAAAATCCTCAAACGCCACTACCATTTCCTGTGCTGTTCCAAAGATATCCAAGTGATCCGCTTCTGTTGAAGTGATACAAGCAACGTTGGGAAACAAGCGCAAAAAAGAACGATCAAATTCATCTGCCTCTACAACGGTAATGGTTTTACCACTTCCGATCAGATTGGTTTGGTAGTTTTCAACTACTCCGCCAACAAAAGCGGTAACATCTAATCCCGCTTGAAACAACAAATGCCCTAGGATACTCGTTGTCGTTGTTTTACCATGTGTACCTGCTACGGCAAAGCAGTAGGTATCTTTGGTGATGATGCCGAGTACTTCTGAACGCTTCTTTATTTCAAAGTGATTGTCTTTAAAATATCTCCACTCAGCATGTTCTTGTGGCACTGCTGGGGTAACAACAACCAAAGTTGAGGCTACCTCTTTATAATTCGCACGGATTAAGTCCACCTGATCTTCATAGTGAATCTCAATGCCAGCGGCTTCTAATTCTTGTGTCAATTGCGTAGATACTTTATCATATCCAGCGACTTCTTTTCCAATGAACTTAAAATAACGAGCCAAAGCACTCATCCCAATGCCTCCAATTCCAATAAAATATACGCTCTTAATGCTATTTATATCCATTTTTTACTTCTTCATTAATTCTACGATCTGATCTACTATATCTTTTGTTGCTTGAGGCAAGGCTAATCTTCTAAAATTTTGTCCCAAGCTATTTTGTTTCTCTTTATCGTTAAACAAGTCTGTAAAAGTCGAAACAAACTTTTCATTCAACTCGCTTTCTTTAATCAAAAGTGCGGCATCTTGTTCTACGATGCTTTTTGCATTTTTGGTTTGGTGATCTTCCGCTACATTGGGCGAAGGAATAAACAGTACGGCTTTACCCACTAAGGCAAGTTCCGATACTGATGAAGCTCCTGCACGAGAAATAATACTATCAGCAGCAGCATAAGCTAGATCCATGCGATCTAAAAATGCGCATACACGCACATCGGCTGAGTCGTATTGTTTATATTCCTCATAGTAGAACTTCCCACACTGCCAGATCAATTGAATCCCCATTGCTTTAAACAAAGGCAATTGTTCTTCGATGAGCTGATTGATTCTACGAGCACCTAAACTTCCACCAATCACCAACAGCGTATTTTTTGATTGATCCAATCCAAAATAACTGATGGCCTCGTCTCTTTTTGTTGCTATATCGAGTAACCCCTGACGAACTGGGTTTCCCGTTTTTATTATTTTGTGTGCCGGAAAGAAATGTTCTAATCCATCATAAGCTACACAGACTTTATCTACTTCTTTTCCCAACAGTTTATTGGTAATTCCTGGAAAGGAATTTTGTTCTTGTATCAAGGTCGGAATTCCTTTTCCTGCTGCGACTTTCACCACAGCTCCACTTGCAAATCCACCTGTACCGATTACTACATCGGGGGCAAAACGCTTGATAATTTTTCTCGAACGGTTTAAGCTGCTCAACAACTTAAACGGGAACATTAAATTATCGAAGGTCAATTTGCGTTGAATACCTGAGATCCACAATCCCTCAATAGGATAACCTGCTTGAGGTATGCGTTGCATTTCCATCTTTCCTTCTGCACCTACAAAAAGAATATCTGCTTCGGGAAATCTCACCTTTAATTCATCGGCAATTGCCAATGCAGGAAAGATATGTCCTCCTGTTCCTCCTCCACTTAGTATAAACTTCGGTTTGCGTTCCATTTGCTTTTATTCTTCTTTACTATTTTTTTCTAATCGTTCTAAGTGCAAATCGTGTAACATCTCTTGTTCCAGTTGCTCTTCTGCTTGTCTTTTTTGTTCTTCTGCTTGGATTTCTGCTTCTTTTTTGGTCACGCTGAGAATAACCGCAATTGCAAAACAAGTCATCCAGATGGCGGTTCCTCCACTACTAACCAAGGGCAAGGCCTGACCTGTGGTTGGTAAAAGTGAAACAGCGACACCCATATTGATCAAGGCTTGGAAGATGAGATAAAAACCCAATCCTGCTACCAAGAGTTTCCCAAAGAGTGTTGGCGCTTTATGCACCGCAATGAGAAAGCGATAAAACAGCAAGAGGTATATACCCAAAATAGATAGTCCTCCAAATAATCCCCATTCTTCAACAATTATAGCGAAGATAAAATCGGAAGAAGATTGAGGTAAAAAGTTTTTCAACACACTTTTACCGGGGCCTACTCCGAACAATCCGCCATTGGCGATGGCCATTTTAGCATTTTCTACTTGATACAAATCTCGCGTTCCATCATCTGGTCCAGTAAAGCGATCAATACGACTAATCCAGGTATCCACACGATGGGGAAATGCTCCGGGAAAAGCTTTGGCTACTAAGACAAATACAAGCATACAACAGGCGCCAATTCCGATGATGGTCATCAAGTATTTAAAGGGATATTTTCCGATAAATACCAGTACACAGACCATACAAAAAATCAAGGCTGCTGTGGAGAAGTTTGCCGGTAAAATCAAACCAATAATGACTAATACAGGAACCCATAATTGCCAAAAAGACGATTTAAACGTAACTACCTCATCCTTAATACCTGTAAGGTATTGCGCTACATACATCAGCAAAATAATCGCTGCGGTAGAAGAAGGCTGAAATTGTCCTAACAAGGGGATTTTCAACCATCTACTTGCATTGGCTCCTCCAATAGTATTTCCTTTTAACAAAGTATACAACAGGAGCAAAGCAATAATAGGCATACCTATGATGGCGATTTTCCGAAAGAGTGCATAGTCTCTTTTGTGAAAATACCACATGATGCAAATTCCAATAAATAAATGAACGAAATGTCGAAACAAATAATCGGTTGTAGCCTTTCCTGTTCCGATGGTGTAAACTAGATTCGTACTCGCACTATACACGGGTAAAAAAGAGAGCATGGCCAATAAAATTGCTAATGCCCATATAATTTTATCTCCGTACAACAATGAAAGTAGTTTTTTCATCATTTACCTTTACTTTATTTTATTTTATAATTTCAATACTTCTTCTTTGAACTGTCTACCTCTATCTTCATAGCTAGTAAACAAGTCAAAACTCGCACAAGCGGGTGAAAGCAACACGGTGTCCCCCCCTTCGGCTAATGCTTTTGCCTGAATAACGGCATCATGCATGGATTGTACTTCAACCAAATCATCTACCACCTTTTCGTAAGCAGCTTTTATTTTTTGGTTGTCGATCCCCAAACAAACAATCGCTTTTACTTTTTCGCGCACCAAGGGCATTAACTCATCATAATCATTCCCTTTATCCACTCCACCAACGATCCAAACGGTTGGCGTTTTCATGCTTTCTAATGCAAAAAATGTAGCATTGACATTGGTTGCTTTTGAATCGTTGATGTATTGAACATTTTCAATTTTCAATACTTTTTCCAAACGATGCTCCACACCCTGAAAATCAGACAGACTTTCTCGTATTACATTCTTTCTAATTCGCTTTAACTGCGCTATTGTTGTTGCTGCCATAACATTTTTTACGTTGTGCATCCCTTCTAGTGCCACGTCCTTAATAGGTAATATAAATTTTTCATCACTCATATTCACTATAATTTTATCGTCCTCCACATAGGCGCCTCGTTCTAACTTATGTTTGATAGAAAAAGGCAACTTTTGTGCTTTTACCTCATGCTCGCTCAGCCATTTCTGAATTTCCACATCGTCATAGTCATAAATCAAGTAGTCTTCTGCTGTTTGATTCATCGTAATTCGAAACTTTGAAGCGATATAATTCTCATATTTATAGTCGTATCGATCTAAATGATCTGGACTAATATTAGTGATTACTGCAATATGGGGTCTGTAAGTTTCTATTCCGTCTAACTGAAAACTACTCAACTCCAAAACATAACATTTTGCAGGATCCACCTTTACTTGCTCCGCATAACTTTGACCAATATTGCCCCCAACGCCAACATCTAGGCCGCCTTGGTGTAATACATGGTAAGTTAACATCGTAGTTGTCGTTTTTCCATTACTACCCGTAATTCCTACCGACAACGCCTCATTAAAAGGGTAAGCAAACTCAATTTCTGAGATTACTTTAATTCCCTTTGCTACAATTTTTTGTACGATGGGCGCCTTATCTGGTATTCCAGGGCTTTTCACCACTACGTCTGCGTTTAAAATCTTCGCTTCGGTATGCTGTTTTTCTTCCCAATCGATTTCGTTATGTATAAGAACTTCTTTATACTTTTCTTGAATTACTCCATAATCTGAAACAAAGGCGTCATATCCTTTTTCTACAGCCAATAAGGCTGTACCAACTCCACTTTCTCCTCCTCCTAAAATAACAACCCTCATTTTCTTATCTCAGTTTTAATGATATCACACAAAAAACACCCAATAGAATGGCTATAATCCAAAAACGAGTAACGATTTTACTCTCGTGATACCCTTTCTTTTGGAAGTGGTGATGTAAAGGCGCCATTAAAAATATACGTCTCCCCTCTCCAAATTTCTTCTTGGTGTATTTGAAATAACTTACTTGCAATACCACGGATAGTGTTTCGGCGAAAAACACGGCACACAATACGGGTATTAACAATTCTTTTCGCACAGCAATAGCCAATACAGCGATAATTCCCCCTATGGTTAAACTACCTGTATCTCCCATGAAAACTTGTGCAGGATAGGTATTATACCACAAAAATCCGATCAGTGCTCCAATAAATGCGGAGACAAAGACCGTCATTTCTCCCGAATGGGGGATATACATTATATCCAAGTAATTCGCAAATACAACGTTACCCGATATAAAGGCAAAAATACCCAGCACAAATGTGGATATCGCGGAAGTTCCTGCGGCTAAACCGTCGATTCCATCTGTAAGATTTGCGCCATTTGACACGGCTGTTACGATAAAAATCACAATGGGAATAAAAACTAACCACGCATAATCTGCCGCTCCTTCTCCCATCCAACTGATTAACATGCTGTAATCAAATTCGTTATTCTTAAAGAAAGGTATTGTTGTAGCAGTAGACTTTACATCGTATTGACTTACAGCCACTTCACTCAACATATGCTTGGCTGGCACTTCGCGAACTGTTACAGCTGGATTAAAATACAAAACAGCCCCCACGATAAGGCCTAATCCCACTTGACCAATTACTTTGAATCGGCCTTTCAATCCTTCTTTATCTTTTTTAAATACTTTAATATAGTCGTCTAAGAATCCGATGATTCCCATCCATATTGTTGTTAAAATAAGCAATAGAACATAGATATTATCTAGCTTAGCAAACAATAACACTGGGATTAAGGTTGCTATGATGATAATGATTCCCCCCATTGTCGGAGTTCCCGATTTTTCTTTTTGTCCTTCTAAACCTAGTTCTCTAACCGTTTCTCCGATTTGCATAGTTCTCAAGCGCATAATAATGCGTTTTCCATAAATAATCGAGATCAACAAAGAGAAGATCATCGCCATGCCCGAACGAAACGTGATATACTGAAACACCCCTGCTCCAGGTATCTTGAATAATCCATCTAAGTATTGAAATACGTAATACAACATAATTGTTTTTCTTTTTCTATAGTTCTAAAAACTCCTTTACTATTTCTAAGTCACTAAAATGACTTCGTACTCCTTTTATTTCTTGATACGTTTCATGTCCCTTTCCGGCGATCAATATAATATCCCCTGCGGAAGCTTGTTGGCAAGCCAGTTTAATGGCTTGTTTTCGATCTTCTACCACCACCGTTTTCATCTTGTGTTGGGGTTCAACACCTGCTTCAATATCGTTTAATATAGCTGCAGGCTCTTCAAATCGAGGGTTATCTGATGTAAAAATCACTTTATTACTTAAATCAGATGCTATTTTTCCCATTTCTGGGCGTTTCGTTTTATCTCTGTTCCCGCCACAACCTACAACTGTAATCAACTGTTCATTGTTGGTGCGGATGCTGTTAATCGTGTCAATAACATTGGCCAAGGCGTCAGGCGTGTGTGCGTAATCTACAATTGCCGTCACGTTTTTAGACGAAACTATGTATTGAAAACGCCCTTCCACACTAGTCAATTTACTCAATTGTACTAAAGCCTCTTCCATCGGAATGCCCAGCTCTACTGTTGCACCTAATACGGCCAATAAATTGTAGGCATTAAATGCGCCAATTAGTTGTACCCACAATTCTTGTTGGTTGATTTTCATCAACATACCCGAGAATTGGCTTTCCAAAATTTGTCCTTTGTAATCTGCCATATTTTTCAGGGCATAGGCACATACTTTGGCTTGGGTGTTTTGAACCATAATCGGTCCATTTTTATCATCGATATTGGTTAAAGCAAAACTTGCTTTTTTCAATTGATCAAAGAACATTTTTTTTGCATCGCGGTAGGCCGCAAACGTTTTGTGGTAATCTAAATGGTCATGGGTCAAATTGGTAAATATTCCCCCTGCGAATTGCAGACCGAACGTACGGTGTTGAATCACCCCATGTGAACTCACTTCCATGAAACAGAACTCACATCCCTCTTCTGCCATTTGATTCAAATACGCATTGATCGTAATTGAATCCGGAGTGGTATGCGAAGTATCGTATACTGTTTCGCCTATGCGGATATTTACCGTTGACAACAACCCTACCTTATATCCCAAATTGGTAAACATCGTATACAACAAAGTTGCAATAGTCGTTTTACCATTGGTTCCTGTTACTCCTACTAGCTTTAGTTTATGAGAGGGATTTTCATAGAAATTCGCTGCAAGAACTGCTAAAGCTCGATTGCTATCCTCCACCACAACATAAACCACGTCTGACGCCAATTCACTTGGCAATTCTTGACATACAACAGCCGTTGCACCTTTTTCTATAGCTTGTTGGATATAGGCATGTCCGTCGGCTACTTCTCCTACAATGGCTATAAACAGAGTATTTGGCTTAACTTGACGCGAGTCAAAAGCCAAATGGTCTATTGTGGAATCTGTTGATCCAACAATAGACGCTATCTCTACTTTGTATAAGATGTCTTTTATCTTTTTCACGATAGTTCTAAAACTATTTTTTGATTCTTATTTATTTTCTGTCCTGCTATAATGGACTGTGTTTTCACTTTTCCCACTCCTTTTACTTGGACTTTCAACCCCAAGTTTTCCAATAAAGGCAAGGCATCCATCGCTTGCATTCCTCTCACATCTGGCATTACCGAATCACCTAACTGATTTTGAAGCGTAAAAGACTGATAACTTGAGGCAATACGCTCGGGTACATCATTTGATTCTCTTAGCTCTTTTGTCGTAGGCACATCGGTATAAATCTTTTGTGCAATACGCTTGAACACGGGTCCTGCTACATCTGCTCCGTAATAACTCTTGGATCGATCTGGCTTGTGAATCACCACGATACAAGAATACTTTGGATTTTCTGCTGGAAAATACCCTGCAAATGAAGAGGAGTAATACATATCTGAATCATATCCTTTTCCCTTGCCGTAATTAACCTGTGCCGTTCCTGTTTTTCCTGCCATCGAAAAGTTAGGGGAATACAATTTTCTCCCGGTTCCTTTCTTTACTGTATTCGCCAAAATAGCTTGTACTTGGGCGATTACATCGGGCGAGGCAATCTGCGGATTCAGTACCACCTTATCAAATTTCTCTATCGTTTGATCAAATTCTTTGATCTCAGATACAAAATAAGGCTTCACCATTTCTCCATCATTTGCCACAGCATTATATAAGGTAAGCGTTTGCAGAGGCGTTACAGACAATCCATATCCAAAAGCCATCCAAGGCAACGCTAGTCCACTCCAACCTTTTTGTCCTGGTTTAGGTACGTAAGGTGTTGCTTCTCCTTTTATTTTCACTCCGAGTGGCTTATCCATCCACAATGAGCCCAAATAATCTGTAAACACTTTGGGATCGTTTTTAAAAGCCTCATCAACCGCTTGTGTAATCACAGTATTCGAAGAGACTTCGATTCCCCTTGCCAACGAAATTTGTCCATATCCTCCGTGTTTGGAATCGCGAACTCTTGCGTTGTAAAAGCGAACCATCCCGTTATTCGTATCGTAAACACGGGCCGTATCTACTTGTTTTTTTTCTAAGAGCGCCAAGAGCGATGCAATTTTAAAGGTCGATCCTGGTTCGTGCTTTTCCCCAACGGCATAATTAACCGTTTCGTAATAAGCCCCTGTTTGTGGATCTCGCCCTAAGTTTGAAATCGCGCGAATTGCCCCTGTTTTTGTTTCCATCACAATCACACAACCGTGGTCAGCACTGTATTTGTCCAACGACTGTAACAAGGCGTGATGGGCAATATCTTGAATGTACACATCAATAGTCGAGATAACATCTTTTCCATCGATAGGTTCAATTTCATTTTCATCATTAATGGGTTTCCATTGATTCTTCGCCAAACTTTGCATTTTTCGCTTGCCATCAAAACCACTGAGGTAATCCGTAAAGGCTCCCTCAATTCCCACTCTTCCGAATGTTCCATCTTCATTTTTGCGCTCATACCCAATGGTGCGTTTCGCAATCCTTCCGATGGGATGCTGGCGAACTGTTTTCTGAGAAGATATAAATCCACCGCCATTTCCTCCTCGTTTAAAAAGGGGGAAATTTTTGATTCGCACATAGTCTACATAGCTCAAATTTCGAGCGATTAGAATATACCTGCTTTTCGATGCCCTTCCCTTGCGCAACAAATTTTCATAATGAGCACTAGTCTTCGTAAACATCGCAGCTAAGGAATCAGCCAAAGGCTTTACTTCCTTCTCAAAAACTTCTTGTTTGGGAGCAACCCCGTCAAAACGTATTTCAAAGACCGGTACTGATGTCGCTAATAAGCTTCCATCAGCAGAATAAACATTTCCTCTATTGGCCTCTATTATTTCTTCTTTCACTCGGTTTTCACTTCGCGCTTTTTGTCGAAGCTCACTCCCTTCTACTCCCTGAATTAATAGCAACCGATAAACCACCCCTCCTGCTAACAGCAATACTATCGCAGTGACGACATAAATATTGATATAAATATTTTTGTTACCTAAGGCCATAGCTTACTCCACACTGTTTTATTTTCTTCCTCCTTCAACACCTTTATCTTTTGCGGGGGTGTTTCCGAAGGGTATATTCCTTCTTCTTCTAATTTTCGCGTGATTGTCGACTCCATTTTCAGTTCCATTAGTTCTGAACGCGTCGCCACAAACTCAGCACGTAGCATTTTCACCTCATGTGTTAGTTTCCCGATTTTAAATACTTTGGATTCATATCGCTGTGTATTTCCAATCAAAATCATCCCCAACACAATCACATATATAATAAAGCCCCAGGTTTTTGCTGAATTCTCGTTCACAAGAATCTTTGCTTTTATTATATCTACAGGACTTGCTATATTTTTTTTCATTTTTTCTCTGCAACTCTCAACTTCGCTGATCGAGCTCGGTTATTTACTGCTATTTCTTCATCCGTTGGCACAATCAATTTACCTAATTGTTTCAATGGCACTTCAAATCGTCCAAACATGTCGCGCTCTGGCTCTCCTTCAAACATACCGTTTTTCATAAAGCGCTTCACTAAGCGGTCTTCCAGTGAGTGATAGGATATTATACTTAATCGTCCCTCTGGTTTTAGCACCTCAACACTTTGCTCAAGTAATTCTTTTAGGACTTCAATTTCTTGATTGACTTCAATTCGAATAGCTTGATACACTTGTGCTAATATTTTTGCACTTTTATGTGCGGGTAAAAAACGCGATAAAACTTGTTTGAGCTGATCTGTGTTTTTTATTTCTCCCTCTTGTCTTGCTTTTACAATAGCAAACGCCATTGAGCCTGCATTTTTCAATTCTCCGTATACGCTAAGCACATATCTCAAATCTTTTTCTTCGTAATCGTTTACCACGTGATAAGCAGACAACTCTCCATTTTGGTTCATTCGCATGTCAAGCTCTCCGTCAAAACGAGTGGAAAATCCGCGCTCTGCTACATCAAATTGATGGGAAGAAACACCTAAGTCTCCCAGTATTCCATCCACCTCACGCACACCGTAAAATCTCAAGTAACGTTTTAAGTATCTGAAATTTTGATTTATCAGAACAAATCGTGGATCATCAATTGCATTTTTTACGGCATCATCGTCCTGATCAAAGGCAAATAATTTTCCGTTTTCCCCCAGGCGGCTCAAAATTTCACGTGAGTGCCCTCCTCCTCCAAAAGTCACATCAACATAAACACCGTCTGGACGAATATTAAGTCCATCTACAGTTTCTGTCAACAAAACAGGTCTATGATATGCGTATAAATCGTTAGTCATCAAAACTTATATTACTCATTACTTCTTGCGCCAATGCACCAAAATCAAAATCATCCGGTTCTAAAGTAGCTTCATACAGGTCTTTATCCCATATCTCTACGATATTCACTTTTGATGCCATTACAATCTCTTTTGTAATGTTACCAAACTGCAACAGATCCTTTGCTATTAGCAAACGACCTGCATCATCAATATCAACTAACTTAACCCCCGCCATAAAAGCACGGATAAACGTATCTACTTTTTTATCAAAGGGATTCAATTTATTGATCTTCACCATCATCTTCTCCCACTCAGCCATTGGCCACAATTCTAAACACGTTTCAAATACCGATCTCTTCAGCACGAAACCATCGGCCATAGCAGGCAACTGCTTCTTCAAAGAAGCAGGCACCAATACCCTACCTTTGGTATCGACCTTACATTCATATGTACCGATAATTGACGTCAAAATTTAATTTTATGTATACTTAGCAAATGTAATTATTTTTTTACCACTTTTACCCACTTTTACCCACTTTGTTGATAAGTTTTCTAAATATACCGTATTTACTGACCTCAATCAGCGATTCTACCACCAAAATCCTCGCATTTTACGATCAAACTAATTGATTTGAACTCACTTATCACCAAAAGTGATGTTTCATTTCCTCTACCTACCCCTTTTTATTAATTACCACACTTTTAACTTAAAAAACATATTTAACGCACAAAAACCAATATTTTACCTTTTTTTTAAAATAAACGTAACGCACAAAACAGAAGTGAATTTCACTTTAGAAAAACACCTTTGAATATTGTATTTCACCACCCGCCTTTGTCTAAAAAAAGCCTGCTATTAACGATTTTCACACCGCCTACCACAAAACTATAGGATACAGCATCCGCATACGTAAAAACAATCCTATAATTCATTGCTCTTGATGACAAAACACCTTATTTTGGTTGTCTTGATTTTTGATACCTGATTTAACATGGTGCTCAATCTCTTGGCAAACAAAAAAAATACGCTCCTTCACTTCACCCGAGCGCACTGGCACTTTTGAGGGAATCGTTACTTTTATACTACGGAAGCATGGAGACAAAAAAGGAATACAAAATAATAGAACACCCTTTGTGTTAAATAGTGTTTCATTTGGAGATGTCTTTTTTTTAAAACCAAATAGGCTATCTTATTGGCGACTAATCGCAAAACACATTATTTTTTCTGAAATCTAACCCTATGCTCCACAACCCAAAAGCCGTATTCGTCCACGAGATAGCAAAGAATAAACCGCTGAAAGATTCAAATATGCAGCACTTGCTTTGCGGGATGCGAACCTAAATCAGCCTAAATGTTCAGAGAAAAACTTCAATCTAATCCATTTTACTAGCCGTTGCTTTTCCCCTTTTTCACGATTCGTTTTTATCTAGAATCAATCAGCTGAACCAATGGTTCGTACTTGCTGGTTTCGCGCGATTTATACTCATAAATTATGCCGTGCTTCTGTTATCTATACAGCTTTTTCATATTTTTAACAACTGTCGACCAAACGCCTACTCATACAAAAACAAGCCTTCATTTACTCGCTTTTAATCCTAACTCCCCTTTGTACTCCCGCGGTAAAACTTACTTGATGCTGCTATATTTTTCACCCGTGCTATAGTCGATAACCGCCATAAACATTTGAATCAGTTTTTCTTTTCGCCCTCACTTATCGCCTCGCTTAAGAAAGAGAAAAAGAGAAATTATGTTAGAGAAACTCTAAAATTAACTCACTTCACTTCGAGTTTCTTTCTTATCGTTTACCCAAGTACACTTACAGCTGACAGTATTTGTACTCGGTAGAACTACTCTATGACACAGCGGTATCAATGGGTTGTTTGACACTTGCCCTATGCAATTGAAACAAAGGAATAGCCGAGAGCTTATATATTCTGAATTATTTCACACCTTACTCGATTTTATCCTTTTATTACAATAAATGTCTCTATTAAAAATGTATATTTGTAAGAATTTAAAAATCGCAAGTAAGAGCTAATGGAGCGAACTTTAAAAGAAGACGGTAAATTCCGATATGTGGAAGTTGGTGAAGGAACACCAATTATCATCTTACATGGATTAATGGGAGGTCTTAGTAATTTCGATGGAGTTACAAATTTCTTTCCTCAAAAAGGCTACAAAGTTGTTATCCCTGAATTGCCTTTATACACCAATAGCATTTTAAAAACGAATGTAAAAGCCTTTGCTAAATTTGTCAAAGACTTTATTGAACGCATTGGTTATGAAGACGCTATTATATTAGGTAATTCCTTAGGGGGACATATTGCTTTGTACTTTGCTAAAATGTATCCGAAACATTTAAAAGCTATGGTTTTGACTGGAAGTTCTGGACTATACGAGAGTGCTATGGGGGATAGTTATCCAAAGCGTGGAGACTACGAATACATCCGAAAAAAAGCGGAAGACGTATTTTACGATCCTGCCGTAGCAACCAAAGAAATTGTAGACGACGTTTTTGCCACAGTAAATGATCGCATGAAGTTGATTAAGACTTTGACAATTGCAAAAAGTGCAATTCGACACAATATGTCCAAAGACTTACCAAAAATAAATGTTCCTACTTGTTTAATTTGGGGAAAGAACGACAAAGTAACTCCACCAGAGGTTGCTGTTGAATTTCACGAATTACTACCGGACTCAGATCTATATTGGATTGATAAATGCGGGCATGCAGCCATGATGGAGCACCCAGATGAATTCAATGAACTATTGATCAAGTGGTTCAACGAACGCAACATATAAAACAATGAAAGTAAATACCGCAGCATTTGTAATGAGCAACTCTGAAGTTAGTAAATGCCCAAATGAGCCTTTACCAGAGTATGCCTTTATCGGGAGATCCAACGTTGGAAAATCTTCCCTTATCAACATGCTTACTAATTCGAAAAACTTAGCTAAGACTTCCTCTAGACCAGGAAAAACACAATTGATCAATCACTTCAAGATTAATTCGAATTGGTTCTTGGTCGATTTACCTGGATATGGGTACGCTAAGGTATCAAAAAAGACCAAAAGCGTTTTCCAAAAATTCATTACAGAATATTTCGAAAAACGCAGACAATTGGTTTCTGCCTTTGTCTTAATTGACATACGACACGAAGCACAAAAAATTGATTTGGAATTCATGGAGTATTTAGGAGAGTCAGGCATACCCTTTGCCATTATCTTCACTAAAGCAGATAAGGTAGGAAAAACCAAAGTACACCAATTAGTAGCTGATTACGAGAAACAATTACTGAATAGTGTTTGGGAAGAGATGCCTCCTTACTTTGTAACCTCATCAGAAGATAAAACAGGACGAGACGAAGTATTGGCCTATATTGACGAAATAAACCAAGACATCTTCAAAAATCCACTACCGATATAAAAAAAAACTGCCTAGGCAGTTTTTTTTGTTTTTAAATATAGTAATCATTCACTGTAATAATTCCGGCTCGAATTGCATAACGCGTAGCATCGTGTACGCTATTCACTTCGAGTTTCTTAAAGATATTCTTTCGATGGGTAATCACCGTGTGAATACTGATGTTGCGATCTGCAGCAATTTCCTTGGTCATTTTTCCCGTGGCAATTTCCTTTAAAATTTCCCTTTCCGCATTCGTCAATACTTGATCTACCTTAAAGGCTGTTGTTCTGTATGAATTGAGCACCTCTTGTACACAAGGTGCTATATAGTGTTCTTTCTTACAAACTACAGTTAGCGCCTGTTTGAGGTCGTGAACCGTGCTTCTTTGTTGAACCATATTAAATCCAATCACCGATTTCACTTGAAGTATTTTTTTTAACCAAGCCTCTGGCAATTCCTCCAACCACATAATCCAAGTACTGCGTTCATAGTCTGTCTTCAATTCATAGATAGCCTCTACTTCTTGTAATAAGTGGTAAGTAGTCGGATTAAAAAAGACATAGCCAGTGCTGTTCTTTTTCAAAAACAAGTGGATTTCTTGCACTGTTTGCAAATCATGCCAGACAATTTCTTCTTGACACACCTGTTCTGCTATCGTTTTGATGCCCAAACGAACCAATTCTTTTTCTTCTAAAATAGCAATGTGCATCATAACATACCTTTCTCTTACAAAATTAAGGAAATAATCTCAGGAATAAACGGAAAAATACTTTCCTAAACAATCGCTTTTCTTCTTTTTCAATTTGGGCATTTCTTTTCTTTGGCACCACACTGAAAACAAAGGCAAACTTAAATTGTTCCTGTGATAGGTTGCTATTTTCTAATTGCCCTGCTATTTCGACGGCTCTATAGGACTAATTAAGACGTCCAAAAGAAAGGCAGTCTAAATTAAATAGAAAAGAGGCGGCCTAAAAATAAGTGGTTTATTTATAGTGTACAGTAAACGACACTTCAATCAACTCTCGTTCACTATGGTTGGCTCTTGTTTCTCTACATACACAAAAGCCACGGTATTTAGTTGTAAACTTTTTTCTAGAGGGTATCGTACTATTGCTACTAGGATACCTGCGTTGTGCATCCATAGTGAGTCTATTAGAAATGTGGTTTTTAATGGACTCACTATGGACTCAGTATGGACACAGTATGGACTCATCCTGTCTCGTCCTACTATAACTGTACAGCTTTTTTGGCGAATCTGCTTCTAATACTAACCAAAATACCTTGTAGCCATCCATGTATTTGATTTTTTTAAACTGACCTTGTTGATTTTATTCAACATACAACACGGGACATTTTAAGACAAAATAAAGAGGGTGCCTTTTGAGACACCCTCTTTCCACCATTACTGATTGAATAAAATAAACAACTAATGAACCACTCACTATTTTATAGGTTCGGATTTTCTCTTTCTTCTACTGCTGGTATTTGATAGAGGTAATACGGACTATTAGCCACGAAAGGCGATTGATCAGGTAGATTCAACGCATAATGCCCATTAGCGGTCATTACTTTTGTCTTTACTTCCTCCTTGCCTTGTTCATCCTTTACCACATAGGTATAGTCCACCTTGTCGAGTTCGTATTTTTTTCGAACCACGCTTTTTTGATTTCTTACGATATCAACTAAGCTAAATCCCTCGCCAAATAATTCTTTTCTTCGCTCAAGCAAGATCGCTTCTACCAAATCATTTCCAGACAGGTTCGAAGCCAAGGCTGCATGACGCGCTCGTTTTACTTCGTTTAATTTATTGATCGCATCACCATCGTTTAGTCTGGCTTTTGCTTCTGCATTGATCAAGTAGATCTCTGAAGTACGCATCAACACGATATCGGCAAGTTGTCCTGCTTTAAATTTAAATTTTGCATAACGCATCCAAACCACTGAGGCATTTTCTATTTTAGCACCTGGATCAGGGGCCCAATTGATCATTGATTTTCTATAATCACCGTCATCAAATAGATCTTTAAAATGCGGATCAGCATTAAAACTATAGTAAAAACTATCGGTTGATGTTACATCTAAATAATGAAATTGATAGGAAGCCCCACTTTGATCTGGCGTTTGAGGATGTCCCCAAATCCATTCGCGATTATTGACGTCATTGAATCCAGTTTTATATTCATTTTCGGTCATTAAATAATCGTTCTTTACCAATAGACGATCAGAATAATCTTTAGCTTTCTGCCAATTTCGAGCATATAAATTAGCTCTTGACAACAACCCTAAAACGACGGTATGATCGATTTGAAATTTTTGTTTGCGAACATATCCTTCGGGGATTAGTACTAAGGCTTCCTCTAAATCAGCAAGGGCTTGGTTATACACTTCTGTTACCGTTGCGCGTTTGCCTGGCTGAGTATTAGCCGTAGTTGGTTTTAAGTAAATAGGCACCGCTAATGCATTGGGATCTTTGTCTATGGCAAAGGCATAGGAAGAGGCCAAATGCAAATACATAAACCCTCTCAAGGCATAGGCTTGTCCTTTAATTCTTCTTTTTTCACCTGCGTCCCCCTTAGAATCGTCAATATAAGCCAAAATATTGTTCATATTATTAATGGTCTTATAAGACAAATTCCAGCTATGGGAATTAGTTCCTCCTTTTCCATATAAGGCACTAAATTGATAATGATTTCCGAAACCATACTTATTGGTTTGCAATACAACGTCGTTCCCCATAGCATCACTGGTACGCAAGAAAGATCCGAAACCAGGGTTTGCATAAGTTGAAAATGTTTCCATTAGTTGCCCCCAACTACCATTTAGTACTTTTTCGCTTCCTGAAACGGTTTTGAACACTTCTTTTTCTTCTACTGCATCAGTAGGAGAAGTATCTAAATCACAAGAAATAAGTACAAAAGAAAATAGCAGGAATAAGGTTTTAGTATATAGGCTATAATTTTTCATCTTTTTATAATTTTAAGTTTACTCCCACTGAAATTGTTTTCATCGCAGGATAGCGGAAATAGGTTGTTCCATCATACGTTTGTTCCGGGTCTAACCCTTGTTGTTTGGTCCAGGTAAGTAGATTTTCAGCTTGTAAATAAACAGAAGCTTGTCCTATGTTTACTTTCTGCAACCACTCTTTTGGAAAATTATAGGCTACGGACAAGTTTTTCAACTTTAAGAACGAGCGATCTACTAAAAATCGAGTGGAGGTATTGGTCCAGCTATTAGCCGATGACGTTGTCAATCGCGCTACATCAGCACCTGTATTTTCTGGAGTCCATCGATCTAACATATCCACACTCCACGAAGTACCTCCAGCGTTTTGCCTCATCAAACTCAACTTATCGCTATTGTAAATTTTCCCTCCAACAGCATAGGAAAAGTTTGCGATTAACTGCCAATTTTTATAGGAAAGATCCGTTTGGAATCCCCCTGAAAACTTGGGTAGAGAATTTCCACTTTTCACTTTGTCTTTATCTTTTAAATCGCTGTAATTTTCTGTGATAAAACGCTCGCCATTAGCATCTGTTCCATACCATCTAGGTCTTCCTGTCTCCGGGTTAAGACCTGCCCATTCAATCAAGTAAAAATCATATAGCGAACCTCCTTCTACCCATTTTTTTGTACCGCTAAACATCTCCGCTGTTGGAAGTGCTTGAATTTTATTTTTATAGGTAGTGATATTCATTCCAACGCTCCATTTCCAATCATCTGTCAGAATCGGAGTTCCTTCTAACGACAATTCCCATCCATAGTTTTTCATTTTCCCAATATTTTGCAGGACAGAGTTGTAGCCAAGGGAAGGTGATAATTCTTTATTAAACAGCAAGTCTTTAGATGCGCGTTCGAAATACTCTAGTGTACCAGTTAATCGGTTATTGAACATGCCGAAATCGAAACCTACGTTTAGATTCATATTGGTCTCCCAGCTTACAGAGGACGATCCTAAACGAGAAGCAACCAAACCTGGATCACCTAAATTATTATTAATGGCGAATAATGCCTGATATGCATAGTATTCCACATTGTCATTCCCTTGAGCTCCATAGCTAGCGCGAACCATTAATTCATTCAACCACGAATCTCTATACTTTTGCATAAAGTCTTCGTCTATCAGTCGCCAAGAAGCACCTAAGGACCAGAATGAGGCAGCACGATGTCCCGGAGCGAAACGAGAAGATTCATCTCGGCGGAAAGATCCCGATACATAGTATTTCTTATCGTATGAATACTGCAGATTTCCGAACAAACTAAAGATGCTATACTCATCTGCTTTTCCGTAGAAATCAGCTAATCGAGAAGCCGCATCTGGTTGTTCATAGCCCAACATAATTAACTGTTCTCTCATTCCGCCAAAATAGTTGGATTTGTATTGGTAGAACTCTTGTCCAGCCATAACACCTATACTATTTTTATCATCGAGGTCGAGGTCGTAATTCAATACGTTGTTATAGGTCATACTTGTGGTACGAGTATTTCTCATACTTACTCCACCTCCGGTAGAACTTGATGGTCCTACTTCTGGGTTGGTTACATTGTGATTATACACACTGTTGTAATCGACGTTTAATGAAGTTTTAAATTTCAAATTATCTAAGAACTTCACTTGGGCGTAGGTGCGAACAGATGCAAAGTCCGTTTTGTTTTCTGCTTTGTCTAGCGGAAGCGTAGCCACTAAATTGTGACGTGCATAGGAACTCGCTCTGTAGTTACCGAAATCAAATACTCGACTTCCCGTTTCAGGATCTATTATATAAGCTCCTGTTGTTAGGTCTCGTTCATAAATCGGATAAAAAGAAGGCATATTTCGTCCAAATCCGATTACGTTTGAGATTGCACTATCATCTTGTTTAGGATAATCTTGAATGGAATGTGAAGCCGAAGCATTCAGTCCTAACTCCAACCAACTTTTGGCGTCCATCACAATATTAGATCGGAAATTAAATCGCTTAAAGCCCGATTCTTTTACATATCCTTGGTTGTTTAAGAATCCTCCCGACACAAAATACCTTGTACGTTCTCCTCCACCCGATACACGAATATTCAAATCCGTATAATTGGCATTTTGAGACAAGGCATCTGTCCAATCGTCATTCCACAACGGACGTAAGCCAGCACGTAACTTCCCGTCTGTTCCAACAGGTTCAGGGTTATCTAAACCATAGGGATTGATTCCTATAGCATTTATTAAGTTTGCGGTTGCATATTGAGAAGCAGTTGCCCAATCTTCTCCCGCGGTGTCCATGCGTCCATTTCGCATTGCTTCCCAATACATTTCCATGTATTGATTGGTTCCCATGGTTTTATAATCACTTCGCGCTCTACTAGAGGTTCCGTACTTGGCCGATATTTCGATTTGAGGATCTTGATTTTTCACCCCTCTTTTGGTGGTAATCATCACCACACCATTTGCCGCTCTAGATCCATATAAAGTTGCGGATGTAGCATCCTTTAAAACGGAAATAGATTCAATATCTGCCGGTGCAATAGTAGATAGACCCCCTTCATAAGGCACTCCATCTACTACATATAAAGGTCTACTACCTGCATTGACTGAACCTATCCCACGAATGCGTATTTCCGCTTCCGAACCGGGTTGTCCACTTGCTGCAAACGATTGAACCCCTGCTACCGAACCTTCTAAAACTCTTGACACATTGCTCACTTGAGACTGTCCAATCGTTTTAGCGCTAACTAATCCAACTGATCCTGTATACGTTTTCTTATTCGCTGTACCATACGGTATATGAATAACAACTTCTTCCAAGTTTTCGGCCGCCGCCTCTAAATAAATATTGAGTTCCGTTTGATTGGAAACTTTTACTTTTTTCGTTACATACCCTATAAACGAGAAGGCAACGGTTTGGTTTGGCTCTACTCTGATGGCGTAATTTCCATCGAAATCTGTTGCCACTCCCTTACCTGTTTCTTCCACGATTACACTTACTCCTGGTAAACTTCCTCCAACATCAGAAACTGTACCTTTTAGCGTAATTTCTTGTGCTTGCATCTGATATACTCCAATCAGAACAAAAACAATTTGTAAAATTTTTTGCATAAATTATCCCTTTGATTGACGAATAATTCCATCAATACATTAATAAAAAAAATGTTATAATTAAAAAGATATGGGTTTATTCCCCCCCGGGAAACCCTAGAAATGAAGGCGTGCTAAATGCAACACAAATTCATGCAGCACTTCATCGACACTGAAGAAGACACTCCATGTTGATCATAAGAAAAAGAAGAAGTCATTGTAGGTAAAAAAACGATTGACTGCATAATACTACTTTTTTAGATGTTGATCCCATCGACGGACCAACTTGGTCGCCTCAAGGAACTATCATTTTGTTTTGATAGGGCAAAGATAAGAGCTCAGATCAATGGAGTAAATACCATGTATATGGTAGATTTATACAAAAAAGGCTATCTCTGTTGTATAGAGATAGCCTTTTTTTGTTCTATTGTGTTTATTTTGATTACTTTACATGTAAAACAAAGTAGTTCTTTTTTCCTTTTTGTAGGAGGATGAACTGATCGTTGATCAAATCTGCTGTAGTAACCACATAGTCTTCGGTTACTTTTTCTCTATTTACAGCAATAGCGTTAGCTTGAAGTGATCGACGAGCTTCACCATTTGATGGCATAAAACCACTTTTAGCGGCTAGGACTTCGATGATTGGCATTCCTGCTTCTACATCAGCTTTGGTTACTTCGGCTTGAGGAACTCCGTCAAAAACCTCTAAAAATGTCTTAGCATCTAATTGTTTCAAGTCATCTGCAGATGAATTTCCGAATAAGATCCCCGATGCTTTAATTGCATTTTCCAATTGTTCTGTGCCGTGTACCATCGTTGTTACCTCTTCAGCTAATCGCTTTTGCAATACGCGTAAATGAGGAGCCTCGAGATGTTCTTTTACCAAAGCTTCAATTTCTTCACGACCGATAAAAGTAAAGATCTTGATGTATTTTTCAGCATCGGCATCTGACACATTTACCCAATATTGGTAGAATTTATACGGAGATGTATACTCAGCTGACAGCCAAATATTTCCACCTTCTGATTTACCAAACTTTGTTCCATCTGCTTTTGTGATGAGCGGACAAGTCAACGCATAAGCTTTTTCGCTTATCGTACGGCGAATTAACTCCGTTCCCGTCGTAATATTTCCCCATTGATCCGAACCTCCCATTTGCAAGGTTACGTTTTTGGCTTGGAACAAGTGCAAGAAATCGTACCCTTGCAACAATTGATAACAGAATTCAGTAAAAGACATTCCATCTTGGAATTCACCATTTAGGCGTTTCTTTACAGAATCTTTCGCCATCATATAGTTTACTGTAATGTGTTTTCCAACGGTTCTAATGAATTCTAGGAACGAAAAATCTTTCATCCAATCGTAGTTATTCACTAGTTCTGCTGCGTTAGCTGCACCAGAGTTAAAATCTAAGAAACGTTCTAATTGGGCTTTGATTGCCTGCTGATTGTGACGCAAAGCTTCTTCCGACAATAAATTGCGTTCATTAGATTTTCCAGAAGGATCTCCTACCATTCCAGTAGCCCCACCAATTAAGGCAATTGGTTTGTGCCCTGCCATCTGAAAATGCTTTAAAAGCATTACACCTACTAAATGTCCAATATGCAATGAATCCGCTGTTGGGTCAATTCCCACATACGCTGCACGCATCTGCTCCAACAAATGTTCTTCAGTGCCTGGCATAACGTCGTGGAGCATTCCTCTCCAAGTCACTTCTTCAATAAAATTTTTCATTTAATTATATTTTATGCAAAGATAGTTCAATTCCTTGCGTGATTAGAACTTTTTTTTGATACATCTGCATTTTTATTGCTTTCAAACTCTTCAAAACAATCCACTGAAAATACGGGCGTTACTTTAAAACTTTTACTCCTATTCTTTCACAATCTAAAACATAACCTTTACATTTGTTTATTATGATATTGGTTACAGGTGCCACAGGTTTAGTAGGGAGTTACCTTCTTTTACATCTTCTTCAACAGGGGGAGCAAGATGTTCGTGCAATCTATCGAGATGAAAAGCGTATAGCAAAAACGAAAAACGTCTTTGCTTTACATCAAGCCCTTGAATTATTTGAGCACATCGCTTGGCAAAAAGCTGATATCCTAGATCTACCTGCCCTAGAAGAAGCTTTTGTTTCAGTTACCCATGTGTATCACTGTGCGGCTCTTGTGTCTTTTGATCCAAAAGACGAAAAAAAATTGCGCAAAACCAATATTGAAGGTACGGCTAATATTGTTAATTTATGTTTGGCTTATGGAGTCAAAAAGTTGTGTCATGTCAGTTCCATCGCCGCAGTAGGCGAATCATTGGACCCAAAAATTCCCATTACAGAAGAAACAGAATGGAATCCTGAGCTTTACCACAGCGATTATGCCTTGAGTAAGTTTGGTGCAGAAATGGAAGTATGGCGAGGCACTCAAGAAGGTTTATCCGTTGTAATTGTCAACCCTGGCGTTATCTTTGGGCGTGGGTTTGAAAGCGAAGGCAGTGGTGCGTTATTTTCTAAAGTAGGGCGCGGATTTCCTTTTTATACCGCGGGAACTACTGCAATCGTAGCCGTAGAAGATGTGGTTTCAGCTATGCGTCAATTGATGCACAGCCCTCGTAAAAACGAACGTTATCTGCTCGTTGCTGCCAATGTATCCAATCGAGAATTGCTAAGTGAAATCGCCAATTTATTGCATAAAAAAACCGCGCGTTTTAAAGTTAACCGCCTTGGACTATCAATTGCCTGGCGATTGGATGGCTTTGTTTCTTTAGTCACCCCAAAAAAAAGAAGCTTTACACGTGCAATCGCGAAAGCTTCTCTTAGTAAGTATTGTTATGACTCTTCGAAAATTAAACAAACGCTGTCGTTTACTTTTTCGCCTTATACCGAATTTTTAGCAGCTACTAGCAAAGATTTTAAGTAGTTTCAATTTTATGCTTAATTTACTCCTCCTCGACTCCTTGTACTTTTCGACTTATTGGTGCAGATTTAAGCAAACTTTTGTTTATTTGTTTCACTGCAGTAGGTGTATCGCCTTTCGCAGCTTTGCTTCCTGTAGTACTAGTTAAAGAATCTGACGTTGGATCGTAAAGCTCTTTAGCTTGCTTCAATACATTTACTTTTTCTAGTTCTGGTTTACTTGAAAGCGTGTCAAGGCGTTGCTCTTCTTTTTTCAATCGATTCATCACCCGTGTCTGCATATCGAAATACACATTCTTTTTTAAGGCGATATAATAGCGGTTATTCTCGACAAAGGTCAAGCTATCAATATCGTATTTTTTAAAAATATCCCCCATGCGTATAGGCTGTACAGTATCAGCAAAAAAGGAGTTGGTATTTTGCGTACCGTATAATAGCGTTACATCATATAAGATATTTTCCATTTTCGACTCCTCAATAAATGGATTGGGCTTTGTTATCTTGTCCTGACAGGCCGACAAAAAAAGAACCGCAAAAAAGGCAACTAGTATATTTTTCATTTTTGTACTACTAACGTTCAAAAAGCAATCTTTGTCCGCAACGAATATCTTTTACTTGTTCATTTTCATAAACCAAGCAACCATTGACAAACGTATGGGTTATTTTAGAAGAGAATGTTTCACCTTCAAATGGCGACCATCCGCATTTATACAATATATTCGAGCTGTTCACTTCCCAACTGTTCGTTGGATCAATCAACACAATATCAGCGTGATATCCTTCTTTTAAAAATCCTCTTTTTTCTACTTGAAAGAGAATGGCTGGATTATGCGCTGTTTTTTCGACAATTTTTTCCACAGTAATTCGACCTTGTTTTTTGGCTTCAAAAAGTGAAACTAATGCATGTTGAACCAAGGGACCACCAGAGGGGGCTTGTCCGTATGCCTTTGATTTTTCCTCTTTGGTATGTGGAGCGTGATCCGTTGCAATAACGTCAATACGATCATCCAACAACGCTTCCCAAAGCATTTCTCTGTCCTTTTCCGTTTTAACGGCAGGGTTCCACTTGATAAAATTCCCTTTTGAATCGTAATCTTTATCAGTAAACCACAAGTGGTGCACACAAACCTCGGCTGTAATCTTTTTGTCTTTTAGCGGAATGTCATTGCGAAACAAAGCCGTTTCTCTCCCTGTAGACAGGTGAAATACGTGTAGACGAGCGCCCGTTTTCTTCGCCAATTCTATCGCTTTAGAAGAAGACAAGTAGCACGCTTCTTCGCTGCGAATAATCGGGTGGCATTGCACGGGAATATCTTCGCCATATTGGGCTTTGTGTTGCTGCAGATTAGCCTGAATCGTGCCTTCATCTTCTGCGTGTACGGCAATTAACATAGACGTACTAGAAAATATTTTTTCCAAAACATCTTGACGATCCACTAACATATTTCCTGTAGAAGACCCTAAAAATAGTTTAATCCCCGCTACATTGCGCGGATTAGTTTTCAATAATTCCGCTAAGTTATCGTTTGTTCCCCCCATCATAAACGAGTAATTCGCATAAGATTTAGAGGCAGCAATATCATATTTTTGTTCTAACAATTCTTGGGTTACTGCATTAGGAACCGTATTGGGTTGCTCAATGAAAGAGGTAATCCCCCCAGCAACAGCTGCTATTGATTCGGATTCGATATCACCTTTATGCGTCAATCCCGGTTCGCGAAAATGCACTTGGTCATCAATCATCCCAGGAATGACGTATTTTCCCGTTGCATCAATACACTGCATCCCTTCCGTCGCTTCAATTGAATCGGCTATACGTGCGATTTTCCCCTCTTGAATCAGGATATCTCCTTTCTTGACGATTCCTTCGTTGACTAAGTTTCCGTTTTTAATTAAGTAGTTGTTCATTATAGTTTGTTTAGTAGTTTTCTAATTTTCAAGCTCATCACCCCAAAAATGGCCTCTTTGATAATGCCTTTGGACATTTTAGACTCTCCTCTTGTGCGATCAGTAAAAATGATAGGGACTTCAGTGATCGGAAATTTTTTGACGTAGACGCGGTACTTCATCTCAATTTGGAAGGCATAGCCCACAAATCGTATGCGATCGAGATCCATGCTTTCCAAGACTTCTTTGGTGTAACACACAAAGCCCGCCGTGGTGTCTTTAATGGGCATACCCGTGATCCAACGCACGTAAATGGAGGCGCCATACGATAACAATACGCGATTCAAAGGCCAATTGACTACATTCACGCCTGTCACATATCTCGACCCCACAGCCATCCCTCCTTTGGCTTGACAGCTAGCTAACAGTCGACTTAAATCCTTTGGATTATGAGAGAAATCAGCGTCCATTTCAAAAATATAGGCGTAATTTCGAGCCAAGGCCCATTTAAAACCATCTACATAGGCTGTGCCAAGTCCATTTTTCCCCTCTCGTTTCAACAAGTGTAAGCCTGCGTACTCCGCTTGTAGTTGTTCTACCACAGCCGCTGTACCATCAGGTGAGTTATCATCCACAATAAGCACGTGAAAACACTCGGGCAATTCAAGTACTGCCTCAATTATTTGCGCTATATTTTCAATCTCATTATAGGTAGGAATAATAACTAGTCCTGCATTCATTGTCTTTACTTTGGATACAAAAATAACCTTTTTATAGAAAGTTAACCCTTAAATAATTACCAAAGTCAGACAAATACATTTTTTTGCTAATTTTGCAAATGATATGGACAATCTACTATTAACTGAAAGAATTGTAACCAACAAGGATTGGGCTACCCTACTATTTTTTGTGGGCTTTTCCATCATTGCTATAAACCGAACTATTTTTAGCATCCGCTTTGCTGAATTTACACGCTTGGCTATTTCAGACAAGTACCTCAAAATCTACAAAGACAATACGAACCTGCGAAATAGTTTTACCCTTTCTTTTCTGACTATTCAACTATTGTCCATTACCTTCTTTTTGCAAATTGTTGCTAAGTCGTTTGGGTTTATTGAGCAGTATAGCTTGCTGTCCTTTATTCAGATTTTGAATTTTACCTGTTTTTTTGTTATTGGCAAATACCTCATCGATAAAATTATCGGAATTACCTTCGGGATAGAGGACTTTGTAGATCATTTTAATTTACAAAAAGCAACCTATAGAAATTACATTGGCATGTATCTATTGGGCCTTGACTTGATCTTGTTTTACAACGATATAGTCAATCAAATGATCATTAGCCTAATTGGAATTACGTTAATCTTAACAAATCTTAGTTTATACGTTATTTTTATAAAAAACAATCGAAAAACGATATTAAATAAGTTGTTCTATTTTATTTTGTATCTTTGCACCCTTGAAATAGCTCCTTATTTTATAATATACTTTGCATTTAAAAACTTTAGAGCCTAAATAAGAATTAAACTATGAAAGTGAAAACAATTTTGGTTTCTCAGCCAGAACCTAAAGTAGAAAACTCTCCATACTTTGAAATCGAACAAAAATATAAAGTAAAAATTGACTTTAGGCCTTTTATACACGTTGAAGGTGTACCAGCTAAGGACGTAAGACAACAAAAGATCGATTTAAACAACTTTACAGCTGTAATTTTGACGAGTAGGAACTCAGTTGATCATTTCTTTCGTGTTGCTGAAGAAATGCGCTATAAAGTACCTGAAACGCTTAAGTACTTTTGTCAATCAGAAGCGATTGCCTTTTACCTACAAAAATATGTGGTGTATCGCAAAAGAAAAATTTATGTCGGACAAAAAGACTTTGCTGATTTGGCTCCTTTGATTAAAAAATACAAAGACGAGAAATTCTTATTATCCGCTTCAGATCAATTAAATGCAGAAGTACCTACAATTTTAGGTGAGTTAAAAGTGGATTGGACGGCAGGAACGTTTTATCGCACTGTTATGAGTGATTTATCGGATTTAGCTGATGTAAAATACGATGTATTAGCCTTCTTTAGTCCAACGGGAATCAAATCATTATTCATGAACTTCCCTGATTTTACCCAAGACAACACCAGAATTGCTGTTTTTGGTACAACAACACAAAAAGAAGCCTTAGATCACGAATTACGCGTAGATATTATGGCGCCTTCACCTGAAGCACCATCGATGACTATGGCTCTTGAAAAATACATTCAAAAGGTAAATAAATAATAAAAAAAGGCTTCCACAAGTGGAAGCCTTTTTTTATTATTAGATTGGATTGGATATAGGAGAATAAAAGAGGGCATAATCTCAAGTAGAACCTAAACCCTCTTTCATGTTAGCCTTCCCAACAAACAACTAACGATCGTCATAGTGAGTAAAGACATGACTTATCTCTCCTTTCCATTTTCCCTTTTCTAAAAAAAAAAGGAAACCTACTGGCTTCCTTTTTTGTACTATATTACAATTGAGGTCCTGCTTCTACAAGCGCTTTCCCTGCATCGTTATTTGTGTATAAGTTGAAGTTTTTGATGAACAACTCTGCTAAATTTTTAGCTTTGTCTTCCCATTCTTTAGCTTCAGCATAGGTGTTACGAGGATCTAGGATATTAGTATCTACACCTTCTAAAGCAGTTGGCACTGCGAAGTTGTAGATAGGAATAATCTTCGTTTCTGCAGTTTCGATAGAACCATCTAAGATACGATCGATAATCGCACGTGTATCCTTAATTGAGATACGTTTTCCAGTTCCATTCCACCCGGTGTTAACCATATAAGCCGTAGCGTTGTGCTCTTCCATTTTCTTTACCAACTCTTCACCGTATTTTGTTGGATGTAAAGACAAGAATGCTTTACCAAAACAAGCAGAGAAAGTAGGTTCAGGCTGAGTTACTCCTCTTTCCGTACCCGCTAATTTAGCAGTAAATCCAGACAAGAAATAGTATTTAGTTTGTTCCGGTGTCAATTTAGAAACTGGAGGCATAACGCCAAATGCATCTGCTGTTAAGAAGATAACTTTTGTTGCGTGACCAGCTTTTGACACAGGTTTTACGATATTTTCAATGTGATCAATTGGATAAGAAACACGGGTGTTTTGCGTTACTGATCCATCGTTAAAATCGATGATTCCGTTAGCGTCTACCGTAACGTTTTCCAACAAAGCATCTTTGCGGATTGCATTGAAGATGTCCGGTTCGTTTTCTTTGCTCAAGTTGATTGTTTTTGCATAACAACCTCCTTCAAAGTTAAACACCCCTTCATCATCCCATCCATGCTCATCATCTCCGATTAATTCGCGTTTTGGATCTGTAGATAAGGTTGTTTTACCTGTTCCAGACAAGCCGAAAAACACAGCAACATCTCCGTCTTTTCCTTTATTTGCTGAACAGTGCATCGAAGCCATTCCTTTCAATGGTAAGTAATAGTTCATCATAGAGAACAATCCTTTTTTCATCTCACCACCATACCAAGTACCACCAATCACTTGTACTTTTTCAGTCAAGTTGAATGCGATATATACTTCTGAATTTAATCCGTATGCTTTGTAGTCTTTAAAAGTCGCTTTAGAACCATTCATTACAACGAAATCGGGCTCACCAAAGTTTGCCAATTCCTCTTCTGTTGGACGGATGAACATGTTTTTCACGAAATGTGCTTGCCATGCTACCTCCATAATGAATCTCACTTTCAAGCGCGTATTTTCATTCGCACCACAGAAAGCGTCAACAACATAAAGTTTTTTTCCTGACAACTCAGTGGCAGTAGTTGCTTTTAAAGCTTCCCACGTTTTTTGGTCAATTGGCTTATTGTCATTTGGCGATTCTGGAGAGTTCCACCAAACCGTATTCTCAGTAACTGAGTCTTTTACGATGTATTTATCTTTTGGAGAACGACCAGTGAACTCACCTGTCATAACATTTACAGCTCCTAATTCAGTTACTTGTCCTTTTTCAAAACCCTGGAGGTCAGACTTAATTTCTTCATTATATAAAAGATCGTAGGAAGGATTATATACAATCTCTACAACATCTTTAATACCATATTTTTCAAGTGAAATTGATTGCGTATTAGCCATTTTCATTATGTTATGTTGTCTTTTTAATTAATATGCAAACTTAGAAATAAATTTAATATAACGATACACAAAACTAGTTTTTCGTACTTTTTCCTGTTTTAAGGGTCTGAACTGCAGCATAAATCCATGCTCCAATCATAAAGACACCTCCAATTGGCGTCACTGGTCCTAAAAACTTAACGTTAAATCCGGGTAAACCGTTGAATGTTAGTAGGTAGATTGATCCTGAAAACAACAATACCCCTATCAATGTTAAGGTAAAAATTCTCTTTTTTACCTTGTCAGAAAAGAAAGTAGATAGTCCAACAAACAAAAGGAAAAAGACGTGATACATTTGATAACGCACCCCTACTTCATAGGAAGCTACAGCGGATTCGCTAACGATCTTTTTCAAACCATGTGCACCAAAAGCTCCTAGTATGATCCCTAGTGCCCCTAATAATGTTGCTGTTATAATAATTTTTCGTCCCATTTATTTTTAGATCGAAGATACAAATTATCCTTTAAACACAAGGAGAGAAAGACCGAAAATAAATCTACACAAAACATGCTTTACCCGTGATAAAACCTTCGCATAATGAAACTAAACCCTTTTAAATAGTGACTTCCTCTTACTTTATACACAACCATCAACAACCACAACTAAACTAGCCTACTGGAGTTCAACGCCATAAAATCAAAAAAAAGAGTCCTCTCTCCCTATCGCAAGTACAAAAATGAGAAGATATATTTTCTTTTGTAGTAGAATCAAACCGGAACAATTGAACACAGATGTAGCTCTTCCTATGCGCTACTAGTCAAGCAAAATTTGCTTTACTTCTTCGGTAACAGCAATTTTCAATCAAAACTTTTTTTAGCAAATAGTATATCCCTTTGTTATATAATTCCTTACTTTCGTAACTCGTAAAACAACCAAAAACAAAATAATGAAAGAAATATTAATCGTAGGCGCTGGCCGTTCTGCCTCTTCACTTATTAAGTATTTACTTGAAAAATCTACGACAGAAAACCTTCATTTAACCATTTGCGACTTGTCTTTAGCATTAGCAGAGAAAAAAGCAATGGGACATCCAAATGCTACGGCAAAGGAATTTGATTTATTTAATACCGAACAAAGACAAGAATTGGTACAACAATCCGATATTGTCATTTCAATGCTTCCTGCAGCCTTGCATATTGAATTGGCTAAAGATTGTATTCGCTTTAAAAAGCACCTAGCAACTGCTTCCTATATTAGCCCAGCTATGGCGGCTTTAGACGAAGAAGTAAAAGCCAACAACTTGGTGTTCATGAATGAAATTGGATTAGATCCAGGTATCGATCACATGAGTGCCATGAAAATTATTCACGAGGTAAAAGCAAAAGGAGGAAAAGTAATTTCTTTTGAGTCTTTTTGTGGAGGATTAATGGCTCCAGAATCTGACAACAACCTATGGAACTACAAATTCACTTGGAATCCGCGTAATGTAGTTTTAGCGGGACAAGGTGGTGCTGCTAAATTCATCCAAGAAGGACAATATAAATACATTCCCTACAACAAAGTATTCAGAAGAACTGAATTCTTAGACGTAAAAGGCTATGGGAAATTTGAAGCCTATGCCAACCGCGATTCTTTAAAATACCAAAGCGTTTACGGCTTAGACGATGCGAAAACCATCTTTAGAGGTACCATTCGCCGCGTAGGCTATTCTAGAGCGTGGAACTTGTTTGTAGAATTAGGGATTACGGATGATACATACGTAATTGACAACTCTGAAACGATGTCTTACCGCGAGTTTATCAACCTATATCTTCCATACCACCCTTCGGATACTGTAGAAACGAAACTGCGCCTCGCTTTAAACATTGATCAAGATGATATTGTTTGGGAAAAATTATTGGAACTAGATCTGTTTAATCCAGATAAAATCATTGGTTTAAAAAATGCTACTCCAGCACAGATTTTGGAAAAAATCTTAGCCGATAGCTGGACATTAGATCCAGAGGACAAAGATATGATTGTGATGTATCACAAAATTGGATACGAATTAAACGGAGAGAAGAAACAAATTGACTCGACAATGATTTGTATCGGAGATGACCAAACCTATACAGCTATGGCTAAAACTGTAGGTTTACCGTTAGCCATCGCCGCTTTAAAAATAGTAAAAGGCATTATTAGTACACCAGGGGTACAAATGCCAATTGAAGAGGAAGTATATGCTCCGATTCTAAAAGAACTAGAAGAAAACGGCATCGTTTTCGACGAAAAAGAAGTAGAATATCAAGGATTCTAATCAGAAAGGTCAAAAGCAATGCTTTTGACCTTTTCGTTTTTATGCCTTCGTGAATGTAAGTAGATAGCCATCATTTTGTACCAGCCTCAGCTCATCATTTGTGAATAATATCCTATATCCGCCTAAATCATTTATATAGAGTATCTCCCTATTTTCTAATGCAAAATCGTAACGATACGAATAAGACAATGTTCTAGGTTTTAGAAACCGTTCAAATGTGTTATCTTCCACAGCAGTAGCATTTTTAATCACAAACACTCCATCGCTGCCAAAGGAATAAATCACGTGTTCACCTTGGTCAAAAGATCGGTGTTCTCCAGTAAATGCTTGAATCTTTTCCAATCTCCAGCTAGTTGAATTTAATGCTTTTTTATCCGATACTGAAATTGCAGGATATTCAACCTCATCAAGCATTTTTGTTGAACGCTTAAACTGTAAGGTTTCTCCACTGTACTTAGTCAAGACTAATTTTTCTTGAGTAACTTTCATATCGAAAATAAAACCGGGAGTTAAAAAATCTAGCTTCTCTCCGTTTCTTTCTTTTTCACCGTCTAATTCTATGTAGGAATCCAAAGAATCCGTCTACCACTGTAAGACAGTAGTAAAAAAAGCAACTTTGACGAAACACTTTCGATTGCCAATCGACCGTTAGACAAAAATGATAATATATCGAAACACCCTATGCTTTTAGATCCTTCATTTCAGTAATCTACCACAAGCTTTGCTGTGTATTCTCATTGCAACCTTACAAAGGGTATGTGTTGATTTTTTTTTGAAATTAACAAACAACTAATAATTTTCCTCGTACACAAACCTACTCCAAAATAGAAGCAATCAACTTTTTTGTGTACGTTTTTTGAGGATGAGCATACAAAGCATCCGCTTCTCCTTTTTCCTCAATTTGTCCTTTGTTCATCACCATCACTTGGTCTGACATATACTTGACAACAGCTAAGTCATGTGAAATAAAGATATAGGTAAATTTATATTGTTCTTTGAGTTCATTCAACAAGTTGAGCACCTGGGCTTGAACCGAAATATCTAAGGCTGATACAGACTCATCGCAGATAATTAATTTGGGATGTACAGCAATGGTGCGTGCGATCCCGATACGCTGGCGTTGTCCGCCTGAAAATTCATGGGGATAACGATCAAAGGCTTCTTCCGTTAAACCTACTTGTTGTAGAAGTTGCAGCACTTTTTGTTTCTTCTCTTTTTTATTGCCGAATAATCGATGAACGATCATGGGTTCCATAATTGCCTGTCCCACTGTTAGCTTGGGGTTTAAAGAAGAAAAAGGATCTTGAAAAATAATTTGAATATCCTTGCGCAATGCACGAAGTGCTTTGCCTTTTAATTGTGTAATATCTTTTCCTTGATAAAAAATAGCGCCAGAAGAGGCGGGATCCAATTGCAAGATAGCATTGCCTAAGGTTGATTTTCCACAGCCACTTTCGCCTACTAGCCCTAATGTTTCTCCTTCGTATACTTCGAAGTTAATTTGATCTAGGGCGCGAAAGGTTTTCTTGCTCCATAGGCCTACACTTGAAATATAGTCTTTGGCCACATCTTTGACCACTAAAAGTGGCGATTGGGCATATAGTTGAACATGAGCAGCTTGTCGTTCTGCTGGGCTAATTACTTCTGTTGGTACTTGATTGTCAACAAAGTCTTGAATCGTAGGCAAGCGCTGTAAACGCACCTGACTCGAAGGACGTGCTGCCAATAGCGCTTGAGTATAACGTTCTTTAGGCGCATTAAAAACCGACGAGGTCGATCCCTTTTCAACCACTTGACCGCGATACATCACCATCACCTCATCGGCAATACTCGATACCAAACCTAAATCATGGGAAATGAAAATCATCGCCATTTGGGTTTCGGCTTGTAAAGCTTTTAACAACTGTATAATTTCTTTTTGAACTGTCACATCTAGTGCTGTGGTGGGTTCATCGGCAATCAACAAGGTCGGTTTACACGCAATTGCCATAGCAATCACTACCCGTTGCTTTTGCCCACCAGATAATTGATGTGGATATTTTCGATATGCCTCTACAGGTTCAGGCAGTTTTACTTGCGCAAACAATTCAATGACTCTATTCTTTAAGGCAGTTCCCTTTAAATTAGTATGTAAGCGAAGCATTTCTTCCACTTGAGATCCACAGCGCATCGAAGGGTTGAGTGCACTCATAGGTTCTTGAAAAATCATTGCGATTCTATTACCTCTAATTTGTCGGTATTCTTCTTCAGTAAAAGCAGTCAAATCTTGTCCATTAAACACGATATCCCCAACAATTTTACTTTGATTTTCAGGTAACAACCGCAGAATAGCCAATGAACTGACCGATTTCCCCGATCCGGATTCGCCTACAATCCCCAATATTTGGTTGGGGTACAAATCAAAGGACACTTGGTGTACAATCGGTTTCCAATCTTTGTTCTGTTGAAAACTAATTTGAAGATCCTTTACCTGAAGTAGCGGTGTTTGTTCTGACATAAAAATGAGTTAACGGTGTCCAAAACAAAAATAAGATAATTAATTGTGATTTAATGTCGCAGCAACAAGCGATTCGCTCTAGCACGAACACCAAATCACAATTAAAAAACAAAAGTCAGACATATTAAGCTACATTTACATGATCGTATTCCTTAACCAACGTTACGATAGTTGGTGTTTGTTGTTTAAAATTTGCGAACACCGGACAAGCTAATTTCACCGCATCAATCCATTCTTTCAATAGAACAATAGAAGCCGTTGACGTCGGTTTAACAACCACCTCTATTTTTTTAAATACCCCTGCATCCAAATGTTGCTGCTGCAAAGCTTCATCTACTACGCCACTTACTTCAATTTGAATTGATTTTAAATCGACGTTTAAAGTCAAACCGATTAAGTTTCCAATTGCATGGATACTTCCCGCTAATTTGGCTAAGATTAATTCTTCTGAATTCACTTGGGCTTCTTTGACCAATTCTTTTCCATCTTTTACAGTGAAGGAAAAGTTTGCTGTTTTGATTGCCAACTGACTTTCTCGTACTGAAAATCCCAATACTTTTACTACTTTATTACTCATTTTTTCTAATTTTTTACTACGACACTTTACCTCAAAAAAAAAGCCCTTTTGGTCGTCGTACGTTACCAAAAGGACTTGAAATATTACATTGAATTATTTTTATCAAAAAATACACGATGATGTTTGCTTCAGTTCTGGCAACGAGCGCATAGGCGAATGTTTTCTAAACATCCACATATAGCATACTGGGTTGGATACATACTGAATTCGCGTGCTCATCATATAAAATTTTAAAAAAAAGCCTCTGTTGAATCAACAGAGGCTTTTTGTATATTGTTTTATTATTTTACTTCATTAAAATAACAATCCCAATCCATTCACCTCTGGAGCTGAACACCACATTGATTTATGAAAATAAGATTGAATTGTTAACATTGTATATTTTTCTCTATTTTTTACTGCCTACAAAGCTAGAAATTATTTTTTATTAAAAAGCAAATTTACGAATATTTTTAACTATTTTTTTTTAGACTGACAGCAATTCATCCGGTTCTAAAATAGCTTCACCTCTTAAACGCAATACGATTTGTGCCACTGTAATAACATCTTTTTCACAATAGCGCATAATGCGATCTAGATCTTGATCCTCATAGTATACACGGGCGACATCAGCTCCGTGAATATCATCTTTAGGGGAGGGAATCTGCAAAATATGCGCCAATAATTTGAGGGAGGTATAGTGCTTATAATCACCGAATTTCCACATTTCCATGGTATCTAAATGCGGAACTTCCCACGGTTTTTTTCCCATTAGATTTAGTTTGGCTGGCACTTTCAGTCCGTGAATGATCATGCGTCGGGCAATATAGGGGAAATCAAATTCCTTTGCATTATGACCACACAAAAGGTGTTCTGCCCTATTAAAATGTGCGTTCAACAAGTTGGCAAATGCTTGTAGAATATCTACTTCTTCTCCAACAAAAGAAGTTGTTCTAAATTGGCGGTCTCCCATTTTGTAGGTAAAATACCCGACAGATAGGCAGACGATACGACCAAATTCCGCCCAAATTCCTGCCTGTGCATAAAACTCCTCTGCAGGAATTTCGCCTTTGCGTTGGTAGCGCGTTTTCTCTTCATACAACTCCTGTACAGCTGGATCCAACATGCTAAATGCGCGCTCTTGAGGAACTGTTTCAATATCTAAAAAGAGAATATGCGCTAAATTAATTCGGTCTAACATGGTTATTTATTTCGTTGGGCTAACATTTGATAAGCTTCATCAATATAGGTGTACAGGTCGTTGCTATGCGGATCTTCTTCCGTTTGCACTCCTTTGACATGACCTAAACGCACAATAATTACATTGTCTTTAGGCGATACGATGGTAAATTGACCGAGATGGCCACGCATATAGAAGAAATCTTGTCCTTTGTAGTGCTTCAACCACCATCCATAGCCATACTCTGGACTTGCTTGAAATCGAGGGACAATTGATTTAGCTACAAAAGCACTGTCGAGAATTTGCTCACCATTCCACTTGCCATAGTCTTTATATAATTTGCCGAATCGAGCAAAATCTCTAGCTCCACTCGTAAAGCAACAATATGATTTCTCAATTCCATCGCCCTTGTGGTCGATTTGCCATAAAGCATCATTTTCGGCGCCCATTGGTTTCCAAAAATAAGTAGAAACATACTCCGCTAGCGTTTTACCTGTTGCTTTTTCCAAGACCATGGTCAATAATTGAGTATCCCCACTTTTGTAGATAAATGCTTGTCCTGGTTGATCTTTTATCTCTAATCCCATCATCACCCCTCTGAGATCTTTGTCAAAATAGGCACGCGTTACAATAGAAAAAGGGCTGTAATAGCCTTCGTCCCAATCCAAACCAGAAGCCATCGAAGACAAATCTCCCACCGTAACCTCTTGGCTGTATTTTCCCTTTAACTCGGGTAAGTATTGAATTACTTTATCCTCTAAACTTTTAATCTCCCCGCGTTGAATTGCTTTTCCCAAAGCAGCAGATACCACACTCTTTGCCATGGAAAACGAATTCGTTTTGCTATTTGCTGTATAAGAATCATAGTACGCCTCATGCCAAAGGCTGTCGTTTTTGATAATCAAAAAACCAATGGTTTGCAGCTCTTTGTGGGTAGTTGCCAAAACGGCTGTAGGAGCAACAGTATTGTAATCCTTCGCTACAGGCCAAGGTTGTGCCTCACCTGCTGGAATATTTCGTGTTGGAAAATAGTGATAATCATCTAAAAACGCCGTTTTATAACCATTAAAATAAATCGTGCGTACAGCGGTAAATAAGTAATCTACCTTAAATAAATAAGCCAGTAGGACGATTCCAGCTATAAGTATAAGCAATCCTTTTAGGAATTTCCATAGTATTTTCATAATCAATTATTCTTGTTGATAGTTAAATGTACCAATTTTTTTCGCTGAATTTGAGGATTTAGCCTTCAATCTTATAAAATCGTCAAAATAGGGCTGAATTGCCAAAAGCCTTTTATCTTTGCAACTCAATTCCCTTAATTTAAAATTGCTTCTTATATGCACTTTATATCCAAAGAATTAGAAGATTACGCGGCAAAACACAGTGAGAACGAACCTGAATTACTGGCTCAACTCGACAAAGAGACACACCAAAAAGTATTACAACCACGTATGCTTAGTGGTCATTTTCAAGGCCGTTTCTTAAGTATGATCTCCAAACTAGTACACCCTATGCACATTTTGGAAATAGGCACATTTACTGGTTATGCAACCTTGAGCTTAGCGGAAGGATTAAAAGCAGAAGGAACGATAGACACCATTGACGTCAATGAAGAATTGTACGATTTTCAGCGCAAGTATTTTGACCTATCTCCCTATGCCTCACAAATTACTCAACACTTGGGAAGTGCGTTAGACATCATTCCACAACTTGACAAAAAATACGATTTAGTTTTTATTGATGCTGATAAACAAAATTACAGCAATTACTTTGAATTGATCATTAATAAAATGAATCCTGGAGGAATTATTTTGTCGGACAATGTATTGTGGTCAGGCAAAGTGATTGAAGAAATCAAAGCCAATGACAAAAGCACACTTGCCTTAGATCGATACAATAAGCTTTTGAAAGAAGATCCTCGAGTTGAAACGGTTTTACTTCCGATTCGAGATGGATTAACAGTATCTCGCGTACGATAAATAAAAAAGGGATTTGGCAGCAACCAAATCCCTTTTTGTATTAGATCAATTTATCGTCATATTTTCTTTCGATCCACAAGAAGATCTGATAGAAGAGTGTACCTGCGGCTAACCCGAAGCAATACCCCACTAAAATATCAAAGGGAAAGTGCATGGTTAGATAGATTCTACTATAAGCGAAAATCAGTGGAAATATAAACACCAAATACCCGTGTTTGTAGTAGCGTCTTAGCAGCAAAAACATAAATAGCATATTAGCCATGGAGTTTGATGCATGTCCAGAAAAGAAACTCAGACTAGGGCTACATTTCACAATGCGAATCATAGCTTGAATATCTTCTGTATTACACGGCCTAGGTCGTCCTACAGTATATTTTACTAGGTTAGTCATTTGATCTGTAAAAGCGACAAGTCCTGCTAATAGCAACAAAATAACTCCTAATTTTTTGAGGGAAACTTTGCGATAGGTTAAATAAAGTAATAGCACAAAAAATGGAAGCCAATTGAGCTGTTTGGTAATAAACAACCAAAAAGGATCATAGGCTTCACTGCCTAATCCATTAAAAAAAATCAACCACTCTTTATCGAGTTGAATAAGACGATCTAACATTAGTTTCTTCTTTTAATTGGCCCTGTAATATTTTCAATATCTTCTTTCTGCTTTTCGAGCTCTTGTTGCATATCCTTAATCGGGTTAACATGCTCTTCCAAATTCAAAGCTTCTTCTATATCTTTTTTAATACCTGATTCGTCAGCACTTTTGTTGATTTCATGTTTAATATCATTTGTAGCATTTTTTACTTGAGCCATGAATTTACCAAAAGCTCGCGCCATTTCTGGTACTTTATCTGAACCAAAAAGCATTAAAATGATTAATATGATAAAAAAAAGTTCTCCGCCTCCTATTCCAAACATAACTCTATTTTTAGTTAAGATACAAATCTACAACGTTTATTATTTTTTATTCACAATCTATCGACTTAAATTTCGCTATTCTATTGTTAAAGTATCCTTTACCTCAGTGGCATGTATTTTATCGCCTAGTAAATCGAGAAATTCCATTGCCAGTACTCCTGTCCTAGAAGCTATTTTTTCTTTTTCCACAACACTAGCAGTTAAAAAGCCCGACATCAAATCATCATCCGAAACATAATACGCAAAACCAATCACGTAATCTTTGGGGATACTGTATTCTTTAATTAACACATATTCATCCATGACACTCAGGAACTTCTCTTTTCTCATCTCTTGTTTTTCGTACTTCAAGGCTTTTTTCAACATAGCTGTACGTCCACTAATCCAATTGACAATTGCACTCACTGGGATAATTCCACTACCGGAAGTTGCCGTATAGAGTCGTCTTTCCGCAGGAGTATACCGTCTTACATTTGATGGAACGAGTCCCAAAGAGGAAGAAGACATATGGGTAATGACAATTTCATTCAATTGCCTATTCAAGTCATTCGGCTCCAAGGGAATTAATATAATATCGCGTTTAAAGTCAATGTCATCCAAAACATAGCGGTACCCGATAAACAAAGGTCCGGAGAACATTAATGTATCGTTTTCCTGTGCTTGAATAGTAAAATATCCACCTTGTTCTGTTACCAAAGCATCACCCGTATTAATATTGGACACGTAAATCCCCTTGAGATCTTTGCTTCGAGAAACGATTTTCCCGTGTAAAGGGACTCTATCTTGAGCAAATACCCCCACACCTAGTATCAACAGCAAAAAGGTTAAAACTAATTTCATCTACTAATATATTAATGAAGTCTGTAAAAATATCTTATAATCGCATAAAGCAAAATTATAATCGTGTAAAGTTATGTTAAATATAAAAAGAACTGAAATCAATCCTTCTTTTTCATTTGACGAATAAAGTCTATTTTTGTTACTTCTAAATGAGTAACCATGAAAAATATAATCATAGCGAGTACTTCAACCTTACACAATCAGGGTTTCTTGGAGTACCTATTACCAACTTTATCGAACCACTTTAGGGCGGGATCGACAATTGTTTTTATACCGTATGCCCGTCCAGGAGGAATTAGTCATGACGACTACACAGCAAAAGTAAGAGAAGCGCTTAAACCGATCCAGGTAGAGGTGAAAGGGTTACACGAATTTGACGATCCCAAAGAGGCGATCAAACAAGCAGCGGGAATCTTTACTGGAGGGGGAAACACTTTTTTGCTAGTGAAACAGCTGTATGCGCATGATTTGGTACAAACCATTACCTCAGTTGTCCTAAATGGAACACCGTATTTGGGTTGTAGTGCAGGAAGTAATATCTGTGGATTGACCATGGAAACGACTAATGACATGCCGATTACCTATCCTCCTTCGTTCAAAACTTTTGGTTTCGTTCCTTTCAATATCAACCCACATTATTTAGATCCATTAGCAGGATCTACGCATATGGGGGAAACAAGAGAAACGAGAATTAATGAATTTCACACGCTAAATTCTCAGCCAGTTGTAGGCTTACGTGAGGGAAGCTGGCTCACCGTTTATGGCGATCGCATTCTATTGCAAGGGACATTAGCTGCCCGTATTTTTGAACAGAACAAAGCAGCATATGAAGTTGATCCCGATACTGACTTAAGTACGTTAAAATAGAGATTGAACAAGAGTAAAAAAACAGGACATACCCCCATAGAGGCAGTCTTTACCCTATATAATAAAAAAAAGCCTGCAGATGCAGGCTTTTTTGTTGAGCGGAAGACGAGGCTCGAACTCGCGACAACCAGCTTGGAAGGCTGGAGCTCTACCAACTGAGCTACTTCCGCAGGTGATGATCTTTAGAAACTTTCATCAAGTTTTTGGAGCGGAAGACGAGGCTCGAACTCGCGACAACCAGCTTGGAAGGCTGGAGCTCTACCAACTGAGCTACTTCCGCAGG
>NZ_JACAKI010000005.1:0-67124 GCF_030326445.1 Myroides sp. DF42-4-2 | reverse complement strand
TGATGATCTTTAGAAACTTTCATCAAGTTTTTAGAGCGGAAGACGAGGCTCGAACTCGCGACAACCAGCTTGGAAGGCTGGAGCTCTACCAACTGAGCTACTTCCGCATTTGTGGATGCAAATATAAGGCATTTTTCAAATTTTATGCAAGAAATAAAAAGATATTTTTTTATCAATCTTTTTATTTCTTTTTCTTCTCACAGAATATCAATAAGATATCCCAAAACAATTGCTTAAAAAAAATCTTTTTTCGCATCAATTCTAATCAAATTCACATCCTGTTCCCCTCTCCCAAAAGAGTTTTCTACCTTTCCAAATCCATCTTCCTCCCAAAACAAGGTCATTTTTATGACGAACGGTGTTTAAACTGAATGATTAGGCGAAAATACCTCTTTTTTTTCTTACTATTTCCTTGTGAAATACGCAAAACTATTCTAACAACCCCATCCATATAAACAAAAAAACAATTCATATTTTGAGAAATTCGCTATGAATACAGGGAATTAAAAACCATTCAATCATCCTCTAACCCCTTTTAACATTGAATTTTCACCTTATATAGACGTCGTCTACATAATTTAAGAGAACTTTAAGTTTGTTTGGTTCGGTGATTACAAAACTAACCCTATCTTTGCGCTACTTAATTATTATAGAATCATTCTCAATATGCAATACGACCAACGATTAGTCGATTTATTCCAAGATTTTTGTGCACATCATGAAGTGGTATATCATTTCTCGCCATTAACGGCGCAGATCTACACTTACATTATGTTCAACAACAATCGAGATGGAGTGACTTTCGACGAACTTGTAGACCGGTTAAATGCGAGTAAGAGTTCCGTATCCACTAGTTTGAACTTACTTATCAGCAACAACCAGATTGAGCACTTCAACAAAATAGACGAACGGAAGCGGTTTTTCCGTTTAAATTCCAATTTTATAACCGCACGATTAGAGTTGATCAAAAATATGTTAGATCGCGAGTCAGTCTTGACCTTAAAACTCAAAGGATTTGCCGAAGAAGGCTTAATCAACACCAACAACTGTCAAGCGAAAATGAAACTCTATATCGATCACTTAGAAAACAGCAAAGTTCAGTTAGCAAACACAATAGAAAAATTAAAAAGTACAAACCAGTAATTTATATGAAACGTTATTTGCATACTATCGTTCTTGGTTCTCTTTCATCACTTGCCGTAATATCATGCGGAAAGAAAGAGCAAGCACAAGGAGGGCAAGGTCCAATGCCATACCAAGTAATTCAAGTTCCAACACAAGATGTTGTTGGTCATACTTCGTATCCAACATCCCTACAGGGAAAAGTTACTAGTAGCGTTCGCGCGAAAATAACAGGATACATACAGGAAGTTTACGTAGACGAAGGTTCACTAGTAAAAAAGGGACAACCTTTATTCCGTTTAGAAACCAATGTTTTAACACAAAATGCGGATGCTAGTAAAGCAGCCATTAAAACAGCTGAGGCTCAAGTTAATGTAGCACAAGTCAATGTAGACAAATTAGTTCCTTTAGTACAAAAAGGAATTATCAGTAACATTCAATTGGAGACGGCAAAAGCAAATCTAGCTAGTGCACAAAGCCAACTAGCTTCGGCTAGAGCGAACTACAATAGTGTAGCTGCAAATATTGATTTCTCTATTGTGAGAAGCCCAATAGATGGTATTGTAGGGGCTATCGCCTTCCGTGAGGGAACGTTAATTTCACCTAGCGATCCTACACCGTTGACGACAGTTTCAGACGACAGCGAGATGTTTGCTTATTTCTCTATGAATGAGAAGGAGTACTTTAACTTCGTTGAGAAAATTGAAGGAAATACATTAAAAGAAAAATTAAATCATTTACCAGAAGTTGAGTTACAGCTAGCTAATGGATCGACTTACCAATACAAAGGAAAAATCGAAACAATCAGTGGACAAATCAACACAGCAACAGGTACAGTACAAGTACGTGCGGCATTCCCGAACAAAGAGCGCATTTTGAGCACAGGGAACAGTGGAACTTTACTAATTCCACAAACGTATACTGATGCGATGGTTATTCCAGAATCTTCAACTTTCGAGCAGCAAGGTCAAATCTATGTGTATAAAGTAGAGAACGATACGGTAAAAGCGACTCAAGTAGAAGTAATAGATCGCGTAAACAAACTAGCTGTTGTAAAATCGGGTCTTGAAAAAGGACAAACAATTGTAGGTACAGGATTGGGTACGTTGCGCAATGGAACAGCAATTACACCAACGCCAACGACAATTGAGAAGATCAACGACTACAAACCAACATTCTAAACTATGTTAAAGACATTTATTGAAAGACCTGTTCTATCGACAGTTATTTCTATTCTAATAGTAATCTTGGGGGTGTTAGGGTTAACCGCGCTTCCGGTAACGCAATATCCTGATATTGCGCCTGCTACAGTTCAAATCAACGCCAGTTATCCAGGTGCGAATGCTGAAACTGTCATGCAAAGTGTGATCATCCCGATTGAAGAGCAAGTAAACGGGGTAGAAAACATGGATTACATTACCTCTACTGCCAGTAATGACGGTAGCGCGAGTATTCAAGTAATCTTTAAACAAGGGGTTGACCCGGATATTGCAGCAGTAAACGTACAAAACCGTGTGGCCCGTGCTACACCGCTTTTACCAGCAGAGGTAACGCGTTCAGGTGTAACGACACAAAAGCAACAAACCAGTGCGTTGATGTTCTTGTCATTCTACTCGGACAATCCAAACTACGATGCGATTTACATCCAAAACTACATGAATATTAACGTTATTCCTGAGTTAAAACGTGTAAGTGGTGTAGGGGATGCTCAGGCATTTGGTTCGCGTAACTACTCGATGCGTATTTGGATTGAACCTGCAAAAATGAAAGCCTATGGCCTAGTACCGTCAGATGTTGTTCGCGTATTAAACGAACAAAGTTTGGAGGCTGCTGCAGGACAGTTGGGTGAAAACAATGCAGAAGCTTTCCAATACGTAATTAAATACAGCGGAAAGTATAAAACACAAGAACAATATGAAAATATTGTTATTAAGTCATTAGCTAATGGACAAATACTTTTATTAAAAGACGTAGCTAAGATTGAGCTAGGTGCGATGTCCTATGTAGGTAACTCGGAACTAGACGGACACCCGGCAGTTGCGATGGCGATCTACCAAACGCCAGGTTCAAACGCACAAGAAATTAACAAGCACTTACATGCTGAGTTAGAATCTCTATCGAAAAACTTCCCTGACGGAATTCACTACAAAGTGTTGATGGATACCAACGAATTCTTGGATGCTTCAATCAGTAAGGTAGTAACTACGTTAATTGAAGCGTTTATCCTAGTGTTCTTTGTGGTATATATCTTCTTACAAGACTTTAGATCAACGTTAATTCCGTTGATTGCAGTACCGGTTTCAATTGTGGGTACGTTCTTCTTCTTGAATGTTTTTGGATTCTCGTTGAACTTACTAACCCTATTTGCCCTCGTACTTGCCATTGGTATTGTGGTGGATGATGCCATCGTTGTGGTGGAGGCCGTCCATGCCAAGATGGAAGCCACGGGTGAAGATGCTCTTGAAGCGAGTAAAAGTACCATGGATGAAATTTCAGGTGCAATTATTTCGATTACCCTAGTAATGGCGGCAGTATTTATTCCAGTAACCTTTATTAGTGGTCCTACGGGAGTATTCTATAAACAGTTCGGTATTACCCTTATTATTGCGATTTTAATTTCAGCAGTAAACGCTCTTACCTTGAGTCCTGCCCTATGTGCGGTATTCTTGAAACACCACGATGTGGTAGAGCACGGAAAGAGAAAGAATTTACTTCAACGTTTCTTTAGAGCGTTCAACATCGCATTTAATAGCATTACAGAAAAATACGGTAACTCATTCAAGCTATTATTAAAGCACAAATGGATCACCTTTGTAGTTTTAATTGCGTGTTTAGGGATCACTTATTTTTCGGCCAAAACAATGCCTACTGGATTCGTACCAAACGAAGATCGTGGATTCATCATGGGTAACATCGAGTTACCAGCAGGTGCTTCTCAAGACCGTGTGGTAGCTATTCAGCGAGAATTCTCGAAAATCGTAAAACAAATTCCAGGGGTTGATGGGGTAACTGTAGTATCTGGATTCTCTTTCATCAACGGTCAAGGGTCAAACTACGGTATGGCGATGATCAAGTTGAAAGACTTTAAAGAAAGAAAAGCGCCAGAATTAGCGACTGATGTGGTAATTGGAAAATTATTCGGATTAGCAGCAACACAATTCCAAGATGCAAGGATGATTTTCTTCCAACCGCCAAGTATTCCTGGTTTCGGTATGTCATCTGGTTTTGAGCTAAAATTATTAGATAAAACAGGAGGTTCGTTAACTGATTTCGACGCGAAATCAAAAGAGTACTTAGGTGCATTAATGGCACGTCCTGAGATTATGTATGCGCAATCGTCATTTAACACGAACTACGCACAATATGAATTAGACTTAAATATACCAAGAGCTAAAGAATCAGGCGTATTAGTAAGCGACATTTTCTCTGCTTTACAAGGGTATATTGGAGGTATATATGCGGCTGACTTTACTCGTTTTGGTAAACAATTCCGTGTAATGGTTCAATCTTTACCAGAATATCGTTCAAATGTAAATAGCTTAAATGAGATTTATGTGAGAACAGGTTCAGGCGAGATGGCTCCAATCACACAGTTTGTAAACTTGACCAAAGTTTACGGACCACAGTCGATCAACCGTTACAACTTATTTACTTCATCGAATATTACAGGAGCTCCAAAACCTGGATTCAGTTCGGGAGATGCGATTAAAGCAGTACAAGAAGTTGCACAACAAAACTTATCAGCGAGTTATGGCGTTGACTTTACCGGACTATCTCGTGAGGAGATTAATGCAGGAAACCAAACGGTATTAATTTTCTTCTTATGTGTGGTATTTGTATACTTCTTACTCTCTGCACAATACGAAAGTTATATGTTGCCATTTGCGGTAATTTTATCGTTGCCAACTGGTATCATGGGAGCATTCCTTGCGCAAAAAATAGCAGGTTTAGAAAACAATATTTACTTCCAGATTGCCCTGGTAATGCTCGTTGGACTACTCGCGAAAAACGCCATTTTGATTGTGGAGTTCGCTGTTCAACGCAGAAGACATGGTGAATCAATTGTAGAGTCAGCAATCAACGGAGCGAAAGCACGTTTAAGACCGATTCTGATGACGTCATTTGCGTTTATCTTAGGATTAATGCCATTAGTTTTCGCAGGAGGAGTTGGATATATTGGAAACCGTTCAATCGGTACAGGTGCTGCATTTGGTTTATTGATTGGTACGATTATCGGGGTATTTGTAATTCCTGTATTGTATGCAATATTCCAATATCTTCAAGAGAAAATTAAACCAATTAAATTTGAAGAAATTAAGTCTGAATAAAATGAAAAAACAATTTATATACAGAGCGATTCCTGTTGCTATATTAGGACTTACCTTGCAATCTTGTATAGTTGCAAAGAAATACGATAGACCTGATGTTATTCAAGAGGAACAATATAGAGGTAGTAGTACTTCAGACTCTCTTTCCATGGCTACAATGTCATGGAAGGAGTTATTTTCTGACCAAACCTTAATTCAGTATATTGAGACTGGGTTAGAAAACAACTTGGACATGCTAATTGCCATTGAGAATATCAATGCTGCCCAAGCGTATATGCAACAAGGTAAATGGGGCTATGCTCCTACTTTAAGTGTTGGTGCAAATTACACCCACAGCATTCAGTCTAAAAATGGTCCACAAGGGATTATGTATGGCGACAAACGCGTAAAGACAGACTTGTATGATGTTACAGGGCAGTTTTCTTGGGAGTTAGATGTTTGGGGTAAACTCAGAAGTAACAAAAGAGCGTTTGTGGCAAGTTATTTGCAAACCGTATCTGCACAACAAGCTGTAAAAACACAGCTAATCTCTACCATTGCAACTACGTATTTTCAATTGGTTGCATTAGACAGACAAAAGGAGATTACAGAACTAACCATTGCGAACAGAAAAAACAGTTTAGAGACAATTAACGCGTTAAAAGAATCTGGACAAGTTGACGAAATCGCAGTAAAACAAACGCAAGCACAACTGTACAATGCGCAAGCTTTATTGGTTGATTTAAACAACAACATCAAAATAACTGAGAATACTTTCAGTATTTTACTCGGGCAAAATCCAGGGGAGATCAAAAGAGAGAAGTTGAGTGATCAAAAAGTGAATGCTGATCTTACCATTGGTGTTCCTATGCAACTCTTAGCCAATCGTCCAGATGTTCGAGCAGCAGAATACGGCTTAGTAAACGCTTTTGAGATGACGAATGTTGCGCGAGCAAACTTCTACCCTTCTTTGCGTTTAACTGCAAATGGCGGTCTTCAAAGTCTTGATTTTGACGAGTTATTCAATACGAGTTCTGTGTTTGCTAACTTCATCGGTGGTTTAACCCAGCCTTTGTTAAATGGTAGACAGATCAGAACGCAACACCAAGTAGCTCAATCCAAAAAAGAACAAGCGTATCTTGGGTACAAAAAAGCAATCTTAACGGCTTCTAAAGAGGTTTCTGACGCCTTGTATACCTATGAAAGTGCTTCGGAAAAATTAGACCTGAAGAAAAAAGAATACGAAGCCTATCAATTAGCTACCACCTATTCTGAAGAATTATTGGTGCAAGGGATGGCGACGTACTTAGATGTATTAACAGCGAGAGAAAATGCTCTTGCCGCTGAATTAAGCTACATCAACACCGAGTTAACTCAACTTACTACTTTAGTACAGTTGTACCGTTCTCTAGGTGGTGGAATAGAATAATACACCAACACATCCATAGTTAAAAAGAGGGTGTCCCCAAAAGGGACATCCTCTTTTGCTTTTATCGAAAACGTATTTTTTTAGTCAACGGCAACCCCTCGACAGGGGTTAGACCTTTTTTCTTATCTTTGAATTATGAGTCGATTCCTATCTTTTTTATTTCCACAATACACTTGGAAGAGAACTACTAGTGAAAAGGTAGTTTATCTGACATTTGATGATGGGCCTATTCCCGGTGTAACCGAATGGGTCTTGGATCTATTGAAGGAACAGCAGATCAAAGCAACATTTTTCTGCATTGGGGATAATATACGCAAACACCCTCATGTTTTTCAGCGCCTTCTAGCAGAAAAACATCAAGTAGGCAATCACACCTTTAATCACCTCAAGGGATGGAAAACCCCTTTGAAGGAGTATATTGCCAATTTTCACCAATGTCAACAAGAAATCGAAAAGCACCAAAAACCATTGGCTCAGTTATTCCGTCCTCCCTATGGGAAAATCAAAAAAGAACAAGGAAAATATATTGTAGATCAAGGGTATGAAGTAATTATGTGGTCGCTTATCACAAAAGATTACGAAGCGAAAATAAGTCCACAAGCTTGTCTAAACCGCACCCTTAAGCGAGTTAAACCAGGTAGTATTATTGTCTTTCACGATAGTATAAAAGCAGAAAAAAACATGAAGTACACCCTTCCCTTATTGATTAAACACCTAAAAGAAAAGGGATACTCTTTTGCTCTTTTATAAGGTGGTCGTGACACTAAGTAAAGCTTCGGCTTCCATTAGTCCACTTTGTCTCCAAATCATTGCTCCATTTTTGTACAACAACATGGTAGGTACCTTTTTGATACGCAATGCTTCTATTAATTCACTATTCTTTGCTACATCAATCTTAACAATACGCAACTTATCCCCCATAGCAGCTGCAATTTCATAGATAACAGCATCCATGGTTGTACAAGCATCATTCCACTGCGCATAGAAAAAAACTAATACCGGCACATCTGCTGTTACTAAATCTCCGAATTTTGACATAAACCTCTCAATTAATGATTTTACTTCTTCTTTAACAACTTATTATTACAAAAATATTACATTTTAGTAGAATAAACTATTTTTTCTTCCTCAATTCAAGAACGGTAATTTCTGGCCAAATACCAGTACGTCCTTGATAGGCGTGATAGCCAAAACCGCGGTTTACGTAAATCATTTTACCTAACTTTTCATATACTCCTGCCCATTGCTTATAGACGTATTGGATGGGGCTCCATTTGATAAATCCCGGTATTTCAATACCGAACTGACTACCATGTGTATGCCCAGACAAAGTTAGCTGAAACTGCTGTGGATGATCTAACACCTTTGCCTCCCAATGCGATGGATCATGCGTCATCAACACTTTAAAATCTTCAGGACGAACCCCTTTCGTCGCTAGATCCAAATCGCCATATTTCATAAAATGCGCACGTGCTCCCCAATTTTCTACGCCAACTACAACCAAACTATCCTCTCCTTTTTGCAAGCGAACATGTTCATTGCGCAACAGCTTAAAACCAATGGCAGGACTCAAATCGCAAATTGCTTCAAAATTGCGAATGCGCTCCTCGTCTGTCTCCCATTTGATATACTCGCCATAATCGTGATTCCCTAAAATAGAAAAATTGCCATAAGGATGCTGCTCAATCTTTTTGAAAACATCCAACCAAGGCATCATTTCGCTGGCCAAACTATTGACCAAATCTCCTGTGAATAACAACAAATCCGATTGCTGTTGATTCACTAAATCAATGGCATATTCTAATTGTTCGCGGTTGTCAAAACTACCCGAATGAATATCGGAAAGTTGAGTAATGGTAAATCCATCAAAGGCCTCTGGCAAATCTTCAAAAGTCAAAATGTGTTTGTGCACCTGAAATTTATATCGCCCTAAGGTAATTCCGTGCAGAACAGACAGGAATGGAAGAGCGGCAATACCCAGCGCCAATTGCGTAACAAACTTTCTCCTCTCTGGAAGGAATCTATCTTTTTGTTTGATTTTTTCTCTTTTAAAATAGTGAGCCATACCGCGAAGTACGCGAACAAAATCTTCCAAAAGCAACAAAATCGAAATCAATACTTTAGGAAGATAAAATAGGATAACCATAGCGGCAGCCAACATGGATTGATGATTTTGACCCGAAGAACGATCAAAACGAGAAAATCCATACGCGATATACGCAATAATTAAAGCAGAGCAAATAAGGTAAAGCCAGCGAAAAAATCGACGGTCAGTTACCTGCTTTACAGCTTGGAAGGTATAAAATTCAACAAGGAGTAATACAGGTAATAAGAAGGCTAAATTCAACATAGTAAAAGCTATAAGTAACAAAGTTAGTTTTTTGTCTAACGTATCAAAATATCTTTAACAAAGATTAATAGCTTCCTACGTGAAATGGACAATTTTAGGTGGTGTAGGATAACAAAACACGAGCAACAACAAATAAACACCTAGATCTTTATCTATCACTATTGGCAAAAAACTATAATACCGCAACATTTTCACGACCTACTTTATTGGTACCCTTATAGGTAATCGTCCTAGTTTTACTGTATACGTTATATTAGTTTATTAGGCTTATTCTGATTCATCCACTCAAATGAAACCTTTTTTCTTCTCATATAAACGTACCTACAAAAAAAGCATAAGAAAAAAAGCTACTCTTGTTGTGAAAATTTGGTTGGATTCGGAGTTCTTCTCGCTTAGAAAAACAAAATCACTATCTTTGAAATTAATTCAATACTAAAATAAAAACCATCATTCAATGGCTCAACAAAAACGTCTTTTTTTACTAGATGCCTATGCCTTAATCTTTAGGGGATACTACGCACTTATTAAAAACCCAAGAGTAAACTCAAAAGGATTAGATACTTCAGCGATATTGGGGTTCATGAATTCACTTTTAGATGTCATTAAAAGAGAAAATCCCGATCATTTAGCAGTTGCCTTTGACAATGGTGGAAGTAAAGATCGTTTGGCGATATTTCCTGAATACAAAGCCAATCGAGATGTAACACCCGAAGCGATTAAAATTGCGGTTCCCTATATCAAGGAAATTCTAAAAGCTATGCATATCCCAATCATTGAGGTAGCAGGATTTGAGGCTGATGACCTAATTGGAACCATTTCCAAACAAGCGGAGAAGGAAGACTTCAAAGTATTCATGGTAACACCTGATAAGGACTACGCCCAATTAGTTTCCGACAATATTGTGATGTACCGTCCTGCTCGTATGGGCAATGGTATTGAAATTTGGGATGTTGAGAAGGTAAAAGAGAAATTTGAAGTGGACCACCCAGAACAAGTCATTGACTTTTTGGGGATGATGGGAGATGCAGTAGACAATATTCCGGGATTACCTGGAGTAGGTGAGAAAACGGCAAAAAAATTCATCAAAGAATACGGTTCGATGGAAAATCTTTTGGCGAATACCCATGAGCTAAAAGGAAAAATGAAAGAAAACATTGAGGCGAACAAAGAGAAAGGGCTTCTTTCGAAGCAATTAGCCACAATTATACTCGATTGTCCGGTTGAGTTTAACGCGGATAACTACATTTTAGAGCAACCCGATGTTGAAAAGACGGATGCTCTTTTTATAGAGTTGGAATTCAGAAGAATGAAAGAACAATTCGATAAGATTTTCGCTTCAAAAAGCGCCTCAGAAGCTCCTACTTCGACTGTAGCAGCCAATTCAGAAGAGCAGTTGGACTTATTTGGCACTGCTGGCGGTTCATCCACAGCCTTGCCTTTTGAAACCTTAGAAACGAAGAAACACATGTATCAACTAGCACAATCGCCTATGGCTATTCGCTTGTTGGCTCAGCAATTAATGCAACAAAAAAGCGTGTGTTTTGATACAGAAACAACAGGATTAGATCCGCTAACTGCCGAATTAGTAGGTATTTCCTTCTCCTTTGAAAAAGGTACTGCTTTTTACGTTCCCCTTTCAGCCAATAAAGACGAAGTGCTAGAAACACTCGCTCACTTCAAACCTTTCTTTGAATCGGAAACCATTGAGAAAATCGGTCAGAATTTAAAATACGACATCAAAGTTTTAAAACAATACGGTATCCAAGTCAACCATCCGTTGTTTGACACTATGATTGCGCATTATTTGATCAACCCCGATATGCGTCACAACATGGATGTATTGGCGGAAACCTATTTGAAATACACGCCACAACCTATTGAAGCCCTGTTGGGTAAAAAAGGGAAGAATCAAAAAACCATGCGCGAAATTGAGGTAGAACTCGTTAAGGAATACGCAGGAGAAGATGCAGATATCACCTTCCAACTCAAACAAGAGTTTCTTCCACAACTAGAAGCAACCGCTACACTTGACTTATTTAAAAACATCGAAATTCCCCTCGTGTCTGTCCTTGCAGATATGGAAAATGAGGGAATTCGCTTAGACGTGGAATTCTTACAGTCACTATCGAGCACCTTAGACAGCGATATCAAACAATTAGAGCAAGCGATATACGAAACAGCGGGAGAGACTTTTAATTTGGCATCTCCCAAACAGTTAGGGGATATCTTATTTGAGAAATTGCAAATAGGAGGCGCTAAACCCAAAAAGACCAAAACAGGTCAATATGCTACAGGAGAAGAAATTTTAAGTGAATTAGCCCCTAAGCATCAGATTGTAGCCGATATTTTAAATTGGCGTCAATTGATTAAGCTTCAGAATACCTATGTAGATGCATTGCCGAAACAAATCAATTCGTCAACTAACCGCATTCACACCGAATACATGCAAGCGGTAGCTGCTACAGGGCGTTTGAGTTCGAATAACCCCAACTTACAGAATATCCCTATCCGCACAGAACGCGGCCGTTTAGTGCGCAAAGCCTTTGTCGCTCGTGATGAGAATTACGTCTTACTGGCCGCGGATTACTCTCAAATTGAATTGCGCATTATCGCAGCACTGAGTGAAGAACCCAACATGATTGAATCCTTCAAAAAAGGAGAAGACATTCACCGCTCTACAGCGGCACGTGTTTTCAACGTTCCTTTAGAAGAAGTAACAAAGGAACAAAGAAGTCACGCCAAAACAGTAAACTTTGGGATTATCTATGGTGTGTCTGCCTTTGGATTGAGCAATCAGACGAATTTATCACGTGCGGAAAGCAAAGAGCTGATTGACACCTATTATGAAACCTATCCGAAGTTAAAAGATTATATCGCACAGCAAATCGAATTTGCGAGAGAATACGGCTATGTACAAACCATTTTAGGTCGAAGACGTTATTTGAAAGACATTCACTCCCAAAACGCAGTCGTTCGTAGTGCAGCCGAGCGAAATGCCGTAAATGCACCAATACAGGGAAGTGCCGCAGATATCATTAAGATTGCGATGATCCGCATCCACAAGCGATTGGTTGAAGAACAATGGCAATCAAAAATGTTGTTGCAAGTACACGATGAGTTGGTGTTTGATGCACACAAAGCAGAACTAGAAGCGTTAAAAACCATGGTCAAACAAGAAATGGAAAACGCCTTTACCCTAGCTGTTCCCCTTGTTGTTGATTTGGGAACAGGAGAGAATTGGCTTCAAGCGCACTAGTTTTAAACCATGGAATCACTAGGAGATAAAGCCATTATGATACTAAAAAGGAAGAGGTTGTCTGCTTAGACAACCTCTTCCTTTTTAGAGAAATGAGTGATTAAAAACAAGTGAATAGTTTTTTTAGCCCTTTGTTGTTCAGAGATAAGCCTACCCATCAACCTCAGCCAAACTAACCCAAACGAAGAGGGAGTTGGTCTCTAACTCAAGGTCAAACACCAATAATTATCTACCGCTCCCCTCTCAAAAAAACTCGTACTTTTGTACTCCAATACATTGACTACATGAAAAAAGCAATAGGAAAATTGATGTTAGCCATCACGGGATGGAAACTAGTGGTTCACGATGAATCCTTTAAGCAGGAGAAGAAGAGTATACTTATTTGTGTACCCCACACCACCAATTGGGATTTTTACTACAGTTTGGCTTGTTTTTGGGTGTTGGGTATGCCTTTTAAAATCTTCATCAAAGACTATTACACTAAATCGTGGTTTGGTTTTTTCTTCAAGGCGATAGGGTGTATTGGTGTAGACCGTACAAAAAGTCAGAACTTGGTAGACTATGCCGTTCAAATCATCGAGGAAGCAGATGAAATTGCCTTGATTAATACTCCCGAAGGAACGCGTTCTTTTTCCCCTAAATGGAAACAGGGGTTTTATCACATGGCTAGACAAACAAACATACCGATTGCCTTGTGCTATGCGGATTACAAGAAGAAGCAATGTGGCATCATGAAATTGATAAAAGTAGGCGATAAATCCTTTGAAGAGCTACTTGACGAGATTGCGCCCTACTACAGTCCAGAAATGGCAAAATATCCTGAGAATTACAATCCAAAGTTGTATTAAACAAAGAACTTGGAATCGAAACACTCTCATTATGAGTAATTTTGGATAGATACTGATTTATCCTGACACAAAATCAGTAATTAAGAACAATTTGTGTACTAATACCTCCACCCTTTTTTCGGGGAAAATAGTACGCAAAAAAACTTTGGATTTTTATTCAAACAAATTACAACTCAGTCATTTAATAGCAAATAAAAGCAAAAAACAGTCTATTGAATTTGTATAATAAAAGAAATTATGTAATTTTGCACTCCCTTAATTGGGAATGGAATGTTTAATTAAATACAAAATTATTGTGGAAAGTTTAAGCTACAAGACTGTATCAGCTAACAAAGCAACTGTTCAAAAAGAATGGTTAGTTGTAGATGCTGAAGGCCAAAATTTGGGACGTCTTGCTTCTAAAGTGGCAACACTTTTAAGAGGTAAACACAAGACAAATTACACGCCGCACGTAGACTGTGGAGACAACGTAATCGTAATCAACGCAGAAAAAATCAACCTTACAGGGAACAAATTAGATGACAAGACTTACATCCGTCATACAGGTTACCCAGGAGGACAAAGATCTTTAACTGCTAAAGTAATGCAACAAAAAAACCCTGCATTATTAGTAGAGAAAGCAATCAAAGGGATGTTGCCTAAAAACAAATTAGGAGCACAATTATTCCGTAATTTAAATGTTAATGTAGGCGCTGAGCACAAACATGAGGCTCAACAACCTAAAGCCGTTAATTTAAACGAAATTAAGTAATGGGAGTTATTCACAAAATCGGTAGAAGAAAAACCGCTGTTGCTCGTGTTTATGTTTCAGAAGGAACAGGAAAGATCACAGTAAACAAAAAAGATTTTACAACTTATTTCCCTACTGGTACATTACAGTACAAAGTATTACAGCCTCTTACACTTACTGAGAACGCTGAGAACTTTGACGTAAAAGTAAATGTATACGGAGGAGGAACTACAGGACAAGCTGAGGCAGTGCGTATGGCAATTGCTAGAGCGATGTGCGAAATTGATGTTGAGAACAGAGCAATCTTAAAACCAGAAGGTTTATTAACGCGTGACCCACGTATGGTTGAGCGTAAGAAATTTGGTCAGAAGAAAGCTCGTAAGAGATTCCAATTCTCTAAACGTTAATATTTATTTATTATTAAAAAATCTAGGTTTTTGTTGCGCACTTGCATTTTTTGTAAGAAGTAGTTTAGCATCTAAATGGTTGAGACCGAGAAATCGCTACTGAATCATTGCTAAAGTAACAGAACGTAAACTATTAGAAAATGGCAAACAAAGTAGAAGTAAAAGAATTACTAGAAGCAGGTGTTCATTTTGGACACATGACTAGAAAGTGGGATCCAAACATGGCTCCTTATATCTATATGGAGCGTAATGGTATTCACATTATCAATCTATATAAAACTGCAGCTAAAATTGAAGAAGCAAATGAAGCTTTGAAAAAAATCGCTGCATCAGGAAGAAAAATCCTTTTCGTTGCTACAAAAAAGCAAGCGAAAGACATCGTAGCTGAAAAAGCAGCTGCGGCTAACATGCCATACATCACTGAAAGATGGCCAGGTGGTATGTTAACAAACTTCGTTACTATTCGTAAAGCTGTGAAAAAAATGGCTTCAATCGATAGAATGAAAAAAGACGGTACATTTATGACGCTTTCTAAGAAAGAGCGTTTACAAGTTGAGCGTCTTCGTGCAAAATTAGAGAAGAACTTAGGTTCTATTGCTGATATGACTCGTCTACCAGCTGCTCTTTTTGTTGTAGATATCAAAGCTGAACACATTGCGATTAAAGAAGCACAAAAATTAAACATTCCGATCTTCGCTATGGTGGATACGAACTCTGACCCACGTCAAGTTGACTACGTAATTCCAGCAAACGATGATGCTTCTAAATCAATCGATAAAATTTTATCTTTAGTGACTGCTGCTATTATCGAAGGTAATGCAGAAAGAAAATCTGAAAAAGAAGAAGCACCAGCTGTAAAAGCTGACGCTGAAGCTAAAGCATAATTTTTTAACAATATCATAAAGTCGTTATGCTGATAGATGTTTACCTTTGTATTCAACTGTCAATAACGACTTTTTTAATTTATTAACTCTTTAAAAGATTACTAAAATGGCAAATATTACTGCTGCAGACGTAAACAAGCTGAGACAACAAACAGGTGCCGGAATGATGGACTGTAAAAAAGCTTTAGTTGAAGCTGAAGGAGATTTCGATAAAGCAATCGAAGTTTTACGTAAAAAAGGACAAAAAGTTGCTGCTAACCGTTCTGACCGTGAGTCATCAGAAGGAGCTGCTGTAGCTTTTGTGAACGCTGACAAAACTAGAGGTGTTGTTATTACATTAAACTGTGAAACTGACTTCGTAGGTAAAAACGACGGGTTCCAAGCATTGGCAAAAGAATTAGCTGAAAAAGCAATCAACTTCAATACAAAAGAAGAATTCTTAGCTTCTCCATACAATGACACAATGACTATTGCTGACAAATGTATCGAGCAAACAGGAGTTATCGGTGAGAAAATCGAAATCGGTTCTTTCGAAGTATTAGAAGGTGCTTTCATCGGTTCTTACGTTCACGGAAACAAAATCGCTGCAATCACTGCTTTATCTTCAGCAGTTGCTAAAGCAGAGGAAATTGCTAAAGACGTTTCTATGCAAGTTGCTTCAATGGGAGCTGAAACTTTATCTTACAAAGATTTTGACGCAGAATTCATCGCGAAAGAAACAGAAGCTCGTATTGCAGTTATTGTTAAAGAAAACGAAGAATTAGTACGTTTAGGTAAAACACTTAAAAATGTACCTCAATATATTTCTTACGCTCAACTTACTGAAGAAGTATTGAAACAAGCGGAAGAAGATGCTAAAGCTGAATTAAAAGCTGAAGGTAAACCTGAAAACATCTGGGATAGAATTTTACCTGGAAAAGTTGCTCGTTTCATCAGTGACAATACAACTTTAGACCAAGAGAAAGCATTATTAGACCAAAACTTCATCAAAGATGAATCTAAAAAGGTTTCTGATTATGTAAAAGCTTTTGGTGTTGAAATCACAGGATTCAAAAGAGCTTCACTAGGATAATATTTTTCCTAAAGACATTAAAATATCAAACCTCAAACGAAATGTTTGAGGTTTTTTTATTTATTTTCGTATTTTTAAAACAAAAAGATATGAAACTACTCAAGAACAGTTTATTATTACAAATTGTCATTGCTATTGCGCTAGGGACTTATTTAGGCGATATTCTCCCCTTGGGAATCAGCCGCATTTTTAGCACTTTCAATGCTATCTTTGGGAATTTTCTAAGCTTTTTTATTCCCTTAATCATCGTCGGATTAATTATTCCTGCGATTGGCAATATTGGCAAAGAAGCTGGTAAACTCTTAGTGCTAACTACAGCTTTGGCTTATGGCTCCACCCTATTAGCTGGTTTTAGCTCTTACGGGGTTTCTATAAGTATCTTTCCTCAGTTGCTCAATACGCAATCCACAGCATTGGTCGTGAATACAGAAAAGGTACTCCTCCCTTACTTTTCAATCGAAATTCCACCTCTATTTGATGTAATGAGCGCCTTAATCTTAGCATTCATTATTGGGATTTGTATTTCTAAGGGGCCTTTCACGCATTTAAAGGGCGTTTTTAACGAGTTTCAGTCCATTATCACTACAGTAATCGAAAGGATTATTATCCCTTGCTTACCTCTCTTTATTTTCGGTGTGTTCTTAAACATGACCTACAGTGGGCAAGTATTTGCTGTACTGGAAACCTTCTTGAAAATTATTGGGGTCATTTTTGCCTTGCATATTGTCTTTTTAGTTTTTCAATATTGCGTGGCCGGAGCGGTGGTAAAAAAGAATCCTTTCCTCCTTATGAAACGCATGTTACCTGCCTATTTCACCGCTTTGGGTACTCAATCCTCTGCGGCTACAATTCCAGTCACTTTGGAGTCTACCTTAAACAATGGTGTCAATCCTAAAATTGCAGGTTTTGTTGTACCCCTCTGTGCTACTATACACTTGGCGGGAAGTACGCTAAAAATTGTTGCTTGTGCAATTGCCTTGCTTCTCATTCAAAATACACCGATCGATCCCTTGGCTATGATTGGTTTTATATTTATGCTAGGCGTAACAATGATTGCCGCTCCAGGGGTTCCTGGCGGAGCCATTATGGCTGCTTTAGGTGTATTACAATCTATCTTGGGATTCAACCAAGAGCAGCAGACCTTGATGATCGCACTCTATGTTGCCATGGATAGCTTTGGAACCGCGTGTAATGTGATGGGAGACGGTGCAATCGCACTTATCGTAGACAAAATAGGTATGAAAACCAATGAGGTAGCTGTAGAAGCCTAATGCTCAAAAAATAAAACCTATAGATACAAAAAAAAGTCAGAAGAAATCTTCTGACTTTTTTTGTATTCTATCTATTGACAGCTTCTACTTAAATCATTTTAGTGTTTATTATCATCAGCTAATCAAACATAAAGCACCCCAAAAACACAAAATACCTTTTGTTTACTTTACTTCTTTTCTTGCGCATATAGCGCATATTTTTTGGAAAATTTTTTGTAGTAATAACCATGGATTAGCCACATCAAAGGACCGTAAATTGTGATTCCTCCCAAGACCCAAACCCCAAAAGCAAAACCTAATCGAGCCCATGTAAAGGTGTAATTTGCCACAAAAAAATAAGTCAATACCTCAACAAACAAGAGCATGATCAAACCAAAAGCACTTCCATCTAAGAGACAGTATTTGAGGCATCCACTTTTCCTTCTGTTTTCCCAATCGGTCATAAATTTCAGCTCTGATCTTTTCATAAGTTGTTCATTTTTAGTCGAATTTAATATTTTTTTAAAAATAAACCAACATTTGCTTCCTATCAAATAATGCTTATATTTGCCTTCAACTTTAGGGGTGTCTACATCAGTAGGCTGAGATTTTACCCTTTGAACCTGATCTAGTTCATACTAGCGTAGGGAAAAGTAAGATGACTTCAATTGGTACTTGTCGTACCCTTTTGTAGCCACTCCTAAAGTTGTATCATAAACACAAAAGAGGAATGGAACTACAAATCAACAATCAAAAAATTCACTTCGAGCAAAAGTCGATCAGTATTCAGCTGCTGTTGGATCTGCATTGGCCCACACAACAGAAAGGCATTGCTGTTGCAGTAAACGACTGCGTTATTCCGAAATCGGATTGGTTCACACATCTACTAAGCGAAACAGATGATATTCTGATCATTACGGCGACGCAAGGCGGTTGATTCCATTAGTACTCTTCAATTTTAAACTAAAATTAAATCAACGTATGGAACAACACGAAAAAATCTCACAAACGCCTTTTCCCAATTCAAAAAAAATATATGTGGAGGGAAGCTTATTTCCCATTCGCGTGGCGATGCGCGAAATCACTTTGCATCCAACGAAACTCAGCACGGGAACCACAGAGGAAAACCCAGCGGTAACAGTATATGATACTTCTGGTGCGTATACGGACGAAAACCAAAACATCAATATCAAAAAGGGATTACCGCGTTTGCGTGAATCATGGATTATCAATAGAGGCGATGTTGTTGTTTTAGATCAACTAACCTCAGCATATGGGCAAAAAAGAGCAGAGGATCCCTCATTAGCACACTTGCGTTTTGAATTTACCCACAAGCCCAAAGTAGCGCAACCTGGCAAAAATGTCACACAATTGCACTATGCTAAACAGGGAATAATAACTCCTGAAATGGAATATGTAGCGATACGCGAAAATCAGCGTTTAGAACAGTTGGAGAACGTATCGCCATCCTTAAAACAACAACACCAAGGGCACAGTTTTGGAGCCAATACACCTAAAAACGTTATAACACCAGAGTTTGTACGAGCAGAAATTGCAGCAGGGAGAGCGATTATTCCCAACAATATCAATCATCCAGAGAGTGAGCCGATGATTATTGGGCGAAATTTTTTGGTAAAAATCAATGCGAACATAGGCAATAGTGCGGTTACCTCAACCATTGAGGAAGAAGTAGAGAAAGCGGTTTGGGCGTGTCGCTGGGGTGCAGATACGATTATGGATCTATCAACAGGAAAAAACATACACGAAACACGCGAATGGATTATTCGCAATTCGCCTGTACCAATTGGTACGGTTCCCATTTATCAAGCCTTAGAAAAAGTAAAGGGTGTTGCCGAAGACCTCACTTGGGAGATATTTAGAGATACGCTAATCGAACAAGCTGAGCAAGGTGTTTCCTATTTTACCATACACGCAGGGGTACTTTTGCGCTACATCCACCTTACGGCCCAACGCGTTACGGGTATTGTATCTCGCGGAGGTTCTATTATGGCCAAATGGTGCTTGTATCACCACCAAGAAAACTTCCTATACACTCACTTTGAAGAAATCTGCGAGATTATGAAGCAGTACGACATTGCCTTTTCACTAGGGGATGGTTTACGACCAGGATCTATTGCCGATGCGAATGACGCAGCTCAATTTGCAGAGCTAGAAACATTAGGTGAATTGACCAAAATTGCGTGGAAACACGATGTTCAGGTCATGATCGAAGGACCAGGACACGTACCCATGCACCTGATCAAGGAAAATATGGAAAAACAATTGCGCGATTGTGGCGAGGCCCCTTTCTATACTTTAGGCCCTTTGACCACAGATATAGCACCGGGATACGATCATATTACATCCGCGATTGGCGCAGCGATGATTGGGTGGTATGGCACGGCTATGCTGTGCTATGTAACCCCGAAAGAACACTTGGGATTACCCAACAAAAAAGACGTGAAAGACGGCGTGATCACGTACAAACTAGCAGCACATGCCGCCGATCTAGCCAAAGGGCATCCCGGCGCACAATATCGAGACAACGCCTTGAGTAAAGCGCGTTTTGAATTCCGTTGGGAAGATCAATTCAATTTGTCGTTAGATCCCGATACTGCAAGAGAATTTCACGATGAAACCCTCCCAGCAGACGCCGCTAAAGTGGCACACTTTTGTTCGATGTGCGGACCGAAGTTCTGTTCGATGAAAATTTCACAGGAAATTCGAGATACTGCAAATCAAGGAATGAAGGAAATGGCAGAGGAATTTATCAAATCAGGTAAAGAGATTTATTTGTAAGATGGTTGTCATTACTCCCCCCGATATACATCCCAAAGAGATAAGCCTCGCCAATGAAATGCTGGCGAGGGGCTTACCTCTTTTGCACCTACGCAAGCCAAAATGGACGTTTGAAAACGTGCAAAAATGGGTGGAAAAGATAAGTTATCAACATAGACAACGACTAGTTATTCACATTCCTACCCTTGTTATGAACAATAAAGTGGAAGTTTTTAAACAATACACTCAACTTATCAACACAATAGAGGCTGATTATGCCCACTTATCAACAATGAATTGTTCATTTGTTAATAACTTAGGTAATCAACTGCCCTATTTATCAACAAGTGTTCATAACTCTAGCGAATACCAAAAGTTATCAACACAGCATAGACGCGTGTTTTTGAGTCCAGTGTTTTCGAGTATATCAAAAAAGGACTATCACCCTACAGTGAATTGGCAGCAAGAAATACAACAATGGTCCTTTCCGAGGATTCAGACTGTTGCCTTGGGAGGTGTAACCCCTACCCGACTTTCTGCCGTCCGTGCGATGGGTTTTAATGACTTTGCGATACTCGGTTCGATTTGGCAAGCCGATGATCCCCTTAAACAATTTGATTTATGTTACCGACAAGACCAATTGCTTTTTCGATAGCGGGATTTGATCCCTGTGCAGGTGCGGGTTTACTAGCCGATTGCAAAACATTTGAAGCAAATCAAGTATACGGCATTGGCATTCTCACGGCCAATACGATTCAAACGGAAGATAGCTTCACGGCTCTTCATTGGGAAGAAGGCGACACTGTACGCCAACAATTGGAGGTTCTCCTGCAGCGTTATTCCCCAAGGGTGATCAAAATTGGAATTGTCCAATCTGGGGAAGAGCTCTTGACTTATCTCGAGTTGATTCAGCGCTATGCTCCAACTGCATTTGTTGTATGGGACCCCGTATTGCGCTCGAGTACCCACTTTAACTTGACATCACCCATAGAAGAGAACATGCTGTGGGCGATTTTAGAACAAATCGATTTAATCACCCCCAATTACCCGGAAATAGACCTATTAGTAGCGGGCACAGCCCCCCCAATAGCAAAGGCCAAATACTTGAGTACTGCTTGTGCTGTCCTTTTAAAAGGTGGACATCATCCCCATTTAAAGGGGCAGGATCAATTGTTTACCGCCACAGCCCACCACGTCTTTTATCCTCAACAGATCTATTACACGACCAAACACGGGACAGGGTGCATATTATCGTCGGCAATTGCCAGCTATGTCGCCCTGGACTACCCATTATTTTCGGCAATTGCAAAAGCCAAACAATACATCGAAAAAACAATAGGATCCACTTCAACTTTACTTGCATATCATGTTTAATCCCATTCAATATATCAGTCAAGGTGATACCCCACAAGAACAATTGTATCACATCGAATCTGTTTTAGACGCTGGTCAAAAATGGATTCAATTTCGCTTTAAGAATACGCTTTCTTCTATTCGTTGGAGCACTGCGGAACAGGTCAAATACCTATGCGAAAAATACCAAGCTACTTTAATTATCAACGACCATTCCGATTTAGCGCGTGCTATTGATGCTGATGGCGTTCACTTGGGCTTAAAAGATCAATCCATAGCTGAAGCGCGAATGATCCTGCCCAATAAGATTATTGGCGGTACGGCCAATACCTTGCAGGATGTCCAACAGCATATATTGGCTGGATGCTCTTACATAGGCTTAGGTCCATTGCGCTATACTTCAACCAAGCAAAATTTAAGTCCTTTGTTGGGGTATGAGGGATATCGCATCATCCTTTCTGCATTGACAGAACAGGAGAAGAAGACACCAATTGTAGCCATAGGTGGTATCACCCTTCAAGATATTTCTCCTTTGCAAAACCTAGGGTTATCGGGAATTGCTGTTTCGAGTTTATTCCATCAAAATAAACAACCTCAACAAATTACACAACAACTAAAAGCTTACTTTTTATGACAGACTTACAACTAGGCGATCACAGCTTTCATTCCCGCTTATTTTTAGGAACGGGCAAATACGGTTCACCAGCAATAATGGAAGCGGCTACTTTAGCCAGTGGCACAGAATTCGTTACGCTTGCCTTAAAGCGATTGGACTTAGCCCAAGAGAACGATCAACTCCTTGCTCACCTTAACCATCCTCATTTGCGTTTACTTCCCAATACATCGGGAGCGAGAACTGCAAAAGAGGCTGTTCTCGCCGCCCAATTAGCTCGTGAAGCACTAGGGACAAATTGGGTAAAAGTAGAAATACACCCCGATCCGAAGTATTTACTTCCCGATCCTATTGAAACCTTACTTGCAACGGAAGCCTTAGCTAAACAAGGTTTTTTTGTTTTGCCATACATTCATGCGGATCCTGTATTGTGTAAGCGATTAGAAGAGGCAGGCACAACTGCTGTTATGCCACTAGGTGCCCCCATTGGAACCAACAAGGGATTGCGAACACAAGATTTTTTAGAAATTATCATTGAAAGCAGTCGAGTGCCCGTAATTGTAGATGCTGGTATTGGTGCACCTTCTGATGCAGCAAAAGCGATGGAACTTGGTGCTGATGCAGTATTAGTTAACACTGCCATTGCCGTTGCAGGAGACCCCGTACAGATGGCAAAAGCCTTTCAACAAGCAGTTATTGCAGGTCGTATGGCGTATGAAGCTAGATTAGGTATCGTACAGCATCACGCGCATGCATCTAGTCCATTAACCTCATTTTTGTACGAATAATCATGAGCTTTTACGAAATATACAAAGACTATGTATGGGAAGAGGTGCGTCAGCAAATTGAAGCCACTACCCCGAGTGATGTTGCCCGTAGTTTAGCCAAGTCCAAACGAGACATTCGCGATTTTATCCACCTTATATCTCCTGCTGCTCGACCTTTTTTGGAAGAAATGGCGCAATTGAGTCAACAGTTGACTCATAAGCGTTTTGGCAAAACCATTCAACTTTATACCCCTATGTATTTGAGCAATGAATGCCACAATATATGTACCTATTGCGGGTTTAGCATGGACAATAAAATTAGACGCAAAACCCTTGCACCTCCAGAAATTAAACAAGAAATACAGTTACTCAAGAGCCAAGGCTATGACCACATTCTATTAGTAACAGGAGAAGCGAACCACACGGTGCATATGCCGTATTTTGAAGATGCGATTAAACAAATACGCCCCCATTTCTCCACCATCTCAATTGAGGTACAACCATTGGAAGAAAAGGATTATATCGCATTAGCCCAACTGGGCGTCTATGCTGTTTTGGTTTATCAAGAGACGTATCATGAAGCAGTGTACAAACGCTATCATCCCAAGGGGAAAAAATCTAATTTCCGCTATCGTTTAGAGACTGCAGATCGCATTGGCCAAGCAGGGATACACAAAATAGGTTTGGGCGTATTGTTGGGATTAGAAGATTGGAGGGTAGATAGTTTTTTTACGGCTTTACACCTGGATTATTTACAAAAGAAATATTGGAAGACAAAATACGCTATTTCCTTTCCGCGTTTACGTCCAGCAGAGGGGAATGTAGAGCCTAATTTCATTATGGAAGACATTGACTTACTTCAACTCATGTTTGCCTACCGCATTTGGAATGAAGATATTGAGTTATCTATTTCAACACGTGAGAGTGAGCATTTCCGCAATCACGTCATTGGTTTAGGAGTCACTTCGATGAGTGCAGGTTCCAAAACTAATCCTGGGGGGTACAGCGTAGATCAAGAGTCACTAGCTCAATTTGAAATTTGTGACAATCGTTCAACAGAAGTAATTCATCGTCTCATTCAATCCAAGGGATACGAACCCGTTTGGACTGATTGGCACGCGAGTTTTGCTAACTATTTATTGCAATAATTATGTTAGAAGTACACGATTTTATGCGTTACAGTCGTCCCATGAATGTCACGGCGGTCGGCGTTGAAGGGCAACTAAAGATTAAAGAGGCTCGAGTATTGGTCATTGGAGCTGGAGGATTGGGTTCGCCTATCCTCACCTATTTAGCTGCATCTGGAGTTGGACAGTTGGGGGTTGTTGATTTTGATCGCGTAGAGATTCACAATTTACACCGTCAAATAGTATTCACAGAAGGGGATATTGGCCAATGTAAGGCGACAATTGCAGCCCAGCGCTTGTCACAGCTAAACCCACATATTTGTATACGTTCACATAGCCAAAAACTTACAGAGGCCAATGTGCTACAGCTAGTAGAACACTATGATTACGTGGTGGATGGGACTGATAATTTTGCCACTAGGTACTTGGTTAACGATGCTTGTGTACAATTGAACAAGCCCTTAATTTACGGTACGATATTGGGTTTCCAAGGGCAGCTAGCGGTTTTTAATCACAAGCAATCTAAAGACTTACGAGCCATTTTCCCTGAGATGCCAGATCCGAAAGATGTACCAAATTGCAGTTTAAACGGCGTATTGGGCACATTTCCAGGAATCATGGGCACCATGATGGCACAAGAAACCCTGAAAGTGATTGTAGATGCACAACCTCTACACAATCAATTGCTGTTGATTGACACGTTGAATTGGAATCTTCGAGTGTTGACCTTTTAACACTCGAAGATCTTTTACTTCTTATTGAGATAGTCCATATATTCAGTTCTAGGCATTTCCTTTGCTCCTAATAGGGCGAGATGAGGGTTGTACACTTGACAATCCAACAAGTAATAGCTTTCTTCCTTTAACTTTTGAATCAGGTGATGAAAGGCCACTTTACTAGCGTTGGAGACTAAGGAAAACATGCTTTCTCCACAGAAAACACGACCTAAATCAATGCCGTATAGTCCACCGACTAAGCTTCCATTTTGCCAAACTTCTACCGATTTTGCCCACCCTTTTTGGTGTAGTTCACAATAGGCTTCGAGCATATCATCGGTAATCCACGTACCGTTTTGTCCCTGTCTCTTTACCCTTTGACAATGCTGGATTACAGCTCTAAAATTGGTATTAAAAGTGACCTGAAACATTCCTCTATTCAGGATATTTCGCATACTTTTAGAGGGTTTAAATGCAGAAGGTATCACGACCATCCGCGGATCAGGTGCCCACCAGGTAATGGGTTCCCCGTCTTCAAACCACGGAAATACACCCCGTTGATAGGCATGGATAAGCCAATCGGAGGTCAATGCTCCGCCAATAGCTAAAATACCCGATGGATGCGTTTTTCCCACTGACGGAAAACGCAAAATAGTTGGGTCAAGAATTGTTATCATAAAAAAAAAATCCCTAATCTCAACGACTAGGGACTATATTAATTAAAATGGTAAATCATCGTGATCCTCTTCCGTGAACGACGGAGCAGGAGGAAATTGTTGCGTTTGTGGCGCCTGAGGTGCTTGTTGAGCAAACTGATTTGGCGCAGCTTGATTTGTTTGGTAGTTTTGATTAAAACCACCAGCTTGTTGAGCTGGCTGTCCCATATTCGGTTGCTGCATGTATTGGTTTTGCGCTGGTTGTCCCATTGCTTGTGCAGGCTGATTTCTGTCAATTCTCCACCCTTGAATAGTGTTGAAATAACGCACTTCTCCTTGAGGGGAAGTCCATTCTCTACCTCTTAAATTAATAGACACTCGTACTGGCTCTCCCACTTGAAAACTATCCAATAAGTTTACTTTATCTTGAATAAACTCAACTAGGATATCTTGTGGATATTGTTCTTCTGTAGTAACTACAAGTTCTCTTTTTCTAAAGCTTGCGCTAATATCTTGTGGTTGCCCAATCACTTTAATTCTTCCTATTATTTCCATTATATCTTTTTTTTCCTGATTGTTTACTTTGCTACTATCATTTTCCAAGCCAAAGGTACATTATTTTCCTCTAAATACTTTTTAGCTTGATTAAATTTCTTTTCCAAATCACCCGATGCTACGATTTGTTGTGCTTGCGGATTCTGATCTAAAAAGGCTTGTACTTCTTCCGCTGTAGGAAGATGCTCAACATTGCCTAACATCCCCAAGTCGTTACCTGAAAAAATACCACTGTCAATAACCTCTTGAGGGATCACATCAACACCTAATCCCAACGTAGTCAATGGTTTTTCTACTTCAAACATACCAGCATTTGCACGGCTATACCAATTTCCACCCATGCGAGAAACTAGGTCGATTTTATGTTGGTCAATACCTCCTTTTTCATTCAACACAGCTTCGTCAATATGCATCTTAACGACTTCACATATCACCAAATTTCCTGCACCTCCTTCTGTTCCTAACCCAATTACTTCATTTACGATACACTCGAATTGAACAGGGCTTTCTTTGACGCGGAATGGGCGAACTTCCTCTGACTCAATCATTGTAAATCCAGCTTTTACAAACTCATTGATCCCATCTTTGTACTCTGTACTCGACAGTGATGTTTGCTGTACCATATCGTAGTTTACCACATTAATAACCACTTGCATGGTTGCTTGTACATTAAATAAAGTGTGTTTACACGTATTGTCACGCACTCTTCTCGAAGGGGAGAAAACTAAAATTGGTGGGTTTGCACTAAATAGATTGAAAAAGCTAAAAGGCGATAAGTTTGGTTTTCCATCAGCATCAACTGTACTGGCTAAGGCGATAGGTCGTGGTCCCACGGATCCTTGTAAGTATCCTTGTAATTCAACAGTTGAAATGTCTTTTGGGTTTATTGTTTTCATTTTGTTTCTTCTTTTTGGTAGATGAGTAAAGGTAGTAAAAGCAGATCGAACCACAAAAAAACACGGTGGACAAACACACTTTTAATTGCGCTCTTTTAACTTTGCAAACGATTCCGATACTTCAAGTGTCCGCTATGTAGGTAAGACGGCAATCCTCACTAGTATCACAGCAAAAAATAACGATTCCCTATATCAATTGATCCGTTTTCCCGTTTAATAGAGGGGAAATAAGGGGAAACAAATGGAGGAAAACACCTAATGTCCACCTAGATTCGCGTTTATTTCTCTATCTTTAACCTTCAAAATCAACAATTATCTTGACAATCAAAAGGGAAATTATTCGTTGGGTATTAATCGCTACAGCTTTTGTGGTCCTCTTGCTTATTTTGTGGAATACGTATTCTTTTTTTCAGACGTATAAAGAAGAAGAACGCATCAAAATGGAAATTTGGGCAACGGCATCCAATACGCTGAACGAGGCAAATCCTTCTGACACCAATTTAGAGCTTCCATTATTGATTCTTACCAATAATACGACGATCCCCATCATTCAAACGAATGAGCGCGATAGTATCTTGGCGATGGTCAATGTACCACTAAAAGTGCAACAGGATGAACAGGAGGCTTTGCTGTTCTTGCGCAAACTCAAAAATGAAAATACCCCCATTGAGGTAGAGGTAGGAAAGAAAAAGCAGTATTTGTATTACGGCAATTCCTCTTTGTTACTCAAATTAAAATACTATCCATTGGCGTTAATATTGATTTTCATTTTCTTTACGGTATTGATCATTATTTTTTATCGCAGCAATAAGATTGCGGCGCAAAATCGACTTTGGACAGGGATGGCTAAGGAAACGGCTCATCAAATTGGCACGCCATTGTCCTCTTTATTGGGTTGGATTGAGATCATGAAATTAGAGGAAATTAATCCGTCAATCATTGAGGAAATTGACAAGGATGTCAAGCGATTACAAACAATTGCAGACCGCTTTTCAAAGATCGGTTCCAAACCTCAATTAACACCTGTTGATATCATTGCCGAGACGCATAAGACCTATGCGTATTTTCAACAGCGCTCATCTAAACAAATTACATTTGAGTTTACGGCACCCGATTGCGGTATATTAGTTTCTCTCAACCCAGAATTACACAGCTGGACCATTGAAAACTTAATCAAAAATGCCATAGATGCGACAAAGGGTAAAGGAAAAATATCCGTTCTAATCACAGAAACGGGTCAATTTCTTCAGTTGTACATTTCAGATACGGGAAGTGGAATTCCCAAGAACAAATTTGAAAAGATATTCGAACCCGGGTATACCTCTAAAAAACGCGGTTGGGGCTTGGGTCTCTCACTCTCGCGTAGAATTGTAGAAGAATATCAAAATGGGAAGATCAAAGTTCATCAATCTGAACTTGGAAAGGGAACAACGTTTAGTATAACCTATAAAAAAGTACAGCTGTAACAAGGAATGATTAACGACAATATAGGACGTATAAAAAAAGCAACAGTAAACGGGTTTACTGTTGCTTTTTTTATTTCTCCTTTAAACTGGTGTTTACAGGTATTGTTGTACTTTTTTCACTACTTCTTCAAACTCTGCTGGACTTAGCGTTTCTTTTTTACTAAAGCGAATATCATCCATTGTTTGTAAAGGAATTAGGTGCACGTGAACATGAGGCACTTCTAATCCTACAACAGACATTCCAATTCTTTGGCATGGAACTGCTTGTTCTAATGCTTTTGCTATCTTTCTTGAGAATTTCATCAAAGCTAGATAGTGTTCTTCTTCCATGTCAAAAATTTTATTAATCTCTTGTTTTGGAATACACAACGTATGTCCTTTTGCATTGGGATTAATATCCAAAAAAGCTAAAAACTGATCATTTTCAGCGATTTTATAAGCTGGAAGCTCGCCATTTATTATTTTAGTAAAAATTGAACTCATAATCGCATCGTTTTAAAATTAATCTCTTGTAATTTCAAGAATTTCGAAATTCATTTGTCCATTAGGTACTTTGATCTCTGCTATTTCACCAACAGATTTCCCTAATAATCCTTTTCCAATAGGAGACGTTACAGATATTTTTCCTGCTTTCAAATCAGCTTCACTTTCCGCTACTAATGTATAAGTTAAAATCATACCATTAGATTGGTTTTTAATTTTAACTGTAGAAAGTACTAATGCTTTAGACTCATCCAATTGAGATTCGTCAATAATTCTAGCACTAGCAACTACCTCTTCCATTTTAGCAATTTTAAGTTCCAGTAACCCCTGTGCTTCTTTTGCAGCATCATACTCCGCATTCTCCGATAAATCCCCTTTGTCTCTTGCATCCGCAATTGCTTGCGATGCTTTTGGACGCTCTACACTTTTTAACTGCTCTAATTCATCCTTTAGCTTCTTCAGCCCCTCAGCAGTGTAATACGAAATTTTACTCATAATTAACTGGTTTATATAAATAGAAAAAATCCCATGAAACGGGATTTTCTGGTGCGTAAAATATTTTTATTATTTATTTGAATAAATTATCTAATCTTGTAAGGTTTACATGTCAAAGTTAATTAATTAAATTTGTTTTACAAATATTTTATGCGATGAAAAAAATTTTATTCCTAACCTTTGTGCTATTATTTGCTCTAGGTTGTTCTACTGATAGCTATCGATCTTCGAATCCGTATTTACCGAATCAAAATGTAAATTTGAGAATTCCCCTTGTTTTGGCGGACAACCTAAATCACCCAGGGGGTGTTCACGTGGATCGTTCTGCACAAGCGGGAATTTCAGGTGTGGCGATATATTCTAGAGACGGGTTAACTGAGTACTATAGCTATGAATTGACTTGTCCAAATCACGAAGTTCAACACGATGGTTCTTCTGTTTTGATCCAAGATCCCAAGCGTCCGACTTATTTCTACTGCAATGCGACGCATTTACACCATGGTGAAAAAGTATATTACAATATAGCTTTGGGATTTTGGGGTAAAGCGGTAGACCAAAACTTAGAATACACAATGAAATCTTATCCTACAACAAGAGAAGGTGGTGTTGTGATTGTACGCTATTAATCCGCTCACACAACAAAGACAAATGCCCGAATCTCAAGCGGTTCGGGCATTTGTCTTTCCTTAAAATTTCAAGGTTAATCCAGCAAGGATATTAAAAGTTGCTTGGGGATAATACCCCGCTCCATCAATGGCTTGTTCGCCATCATAGTCTGACCAATAATATCCATTTGACACGTATTTCACATCAAAAATATTATTTGCAAGTAGGGAAACCCCAATACTTCTAAACCATTTTTTCACAGGAAATTCATAGTTCACACTCAAATCATTGACAAAGTAAGAATCTAATTTTGAGTTTTTTGCTTCAACATTAGACATATATTGTTCTCCTACAAATTTAGTGAGTAGGGATACACTCATTCCGTCGACAGGCAAATAGGTAAGTGCATTTGAGGCGACAACAGTAGGAGAAAAAGCGATATCTCGGGTTCCAAAGTACTTCATTTCGCCTTCCCATAAGTAGTATAGGTCTTTGTTTTTATTTGAACTTAGCGCAATACTAGGGCTCCAATGGAATTTCTCCAACAGTTTTACATTGGCATCAACCTCAATTCCAAATCGATAACTATTGTCAATATTTTCGCGAACAGCGGCCCCCACATCGTTCAATTGTCCTGTCAACACCAATTGATCTTTGTACTTCATATAAAATGCGTTCACGTTAATAGAGGCATAAGAATTAGCAAAACGCCATCCCAGTTCAAAGTCATCCATTTTTTCAGATTTAGGCATTTGATTCAACTTGCGCTCTTTGTAATCCGTTCGGTTAGGCTCTTTATTGGCTCTTGCATAAGAGAAATACAATTGATTCTCCTCATTTACTTGAAACGTAATACCTGCTTTGGGGTTCAAGAAATTGAATTTCTCATTGACTAATCCTGTTTCTTGTCCATTAGCTTCATAAGTCACGCGTCTGTATTGCATATCACCGAAGAAACTCCATTGTTCGTCGAGCTTCCACGTAGCTTTAGCGAAGAAATTTACGTCGGTTTTCACTGCGTGATCGCGATAATATTCTTGTTTAAAGTCATAGGCAACGGGTTGTTTGACCCACAAAATAGAACCGAAGTGATCTCCTTCGTATTTATTTGCTCCTCCACCCAAAACTACATTCAAGTTTTGCGCTGTATAATTGGCATTCCAGACCATCCCATAAAAGTGGTTGTCCAATCCTTTTCGTCGAATTAAATCGGTTTTATTAACCGTTTCTCCGTTGACGAGGATTGGATCCAATCCATATTCTTCAAACTCTTGTTTTCTTTTGTAATTTTCGTAATACCCATATCCTTTGGTATAGTGTAGAGAAACGTTCGAACTCCACAGATCTGACCATCTTTCACTCCAATGCAACTGATAATGATCTTGCTTGTAATTATCTGTTTCATTGTTGTAGAAATGAGTATTTCCTTGGTCGTCCTTGTATCTTCCAGCAGGGTTGTAGCGTCTACCATACAGATCCATTTCCTCTTGAGTAACGCCGTTCCATGCTTGATAGGTTTTTTGTTTTCCACCAAATACTAAGGCTTTGATTAATGAAGTATTCCCGACATAAACCCCTTGTAAGAAATAAGAATTCATATCCGAAGAAGCGCGATCAATGTATCCATCAGAGTGCATATCAGAAAGTCGTCCTGCGATTTCAAATTTGTCGTTGATTAATCCGGTACTGAATTTGACCGTTGATTTTCGGGTATTATAACTACCAAAAGAATTGGCAATTTCACCAGTTGCTTCTTGAGAATAATCGTCTGTTTTTAGGTTTAAGCTTGCGCCAAAAGCGCCAGCCCCATTTGTAGAGGTACCAACACCGCGTTGCAATTGTAGATTTTGAACAGACGAGCCAAAGTCGGGCATATTCACCCAGAAAGACCCTTGGGATTCACCGTCGTTGTATGGAATACCATTTAGCGTTACATTGACACGTGTTCCGTCAGAACCGCGTACGCGAAAACTGGTATATCCAATGCCATTTCCCGCATCTGTAGTGGTTACTACTGAGGTCATATTACCCATTAAGACAGGAATATCTTGTCCTAAATTTCGCTGAGCGATTTGCTTCTTCGAAATATTTTCATAGGCAATTGGTGATTTTCCATCCACGCGAACAGCAGATAAAACGATTTCGTTTAATGCTGTTTTCTGAATGGAATCTGGAGTGATTGCATTTTGTCCTTTACTTGAGTAAGTTACACCTAAACACAATCCCAAAACAAACAAGCTGTTTACAGTTATTTTTTTCATTCGTAAAAAATATTTTCACAAATAAAAGGGGCAATTATTGTTTGATTAATAATTACACTTTTCCCGTGCAATGTAGTTGATATGCACTATTTCCCTTGGCAGCATTACCTGCCCAGGTTCTACGGGTATGATCTCAGCCAGTATTGGCACCCCTTTGAGACTTGAACTGCAAATATAGACAGTATTATTTAGAATAAAAATAAACGCTTCATCCAATCTTTTCTATTTTTCCCTTGTTTCCATGAGCCTAGGAAATGATGAATAGCTACGGTATCCGCTGTAATGTGATATTCTCCTGTAATCCAATTTTTAGGACTAAAAAAAGCTTGAGGATAAACAACTGTTTCACATCCTTCTAACTGTTGTTTTTGATTAGTTAACTTGAGTCCACGACCTAAAAAGTCATCTGTAATAGTGATCGTATTGGGTGTTGTATGGTATTTTTTGTAGAGGTGTTTGCGGTAAAAAGACTTGGTTTTATACATCGTCAAGAAATTTTGCAAAATGGGATTTCCTTTTACACTCCCCAACACTGCAGTACTCAAAAGGCGATCGGATTCGAATCCGCAAAAGAATTTATGGTGTAAGAAAGCGTCAAAATTCTGCACTACTTCCACATCTGTGTCTAGGTAGATCCCTCCGTGTTCATAGAGTACATGTAGGCGACACACATCAGAAACGAAGGCGTATTTCTTTTCTTGATACGCTTCCTTAGCAAAGCGATATGCATTAACATCAAAATTGTCTTCTGTCCAAATACACACCTCGTAGTCTGGAACAAATTCTTGTATGGAAGCTAAACACTTCACCATTTCCTCAGGATAGTTTCCATTGCCAAACCAACATAAATGCACTTTTTTCGGAATTTTCATAACATAAAACCTTTTGTTTCAAAAGTACATTATTTATATCAATAAATTGTTATGTTAAAACTAAGTAAACTCAAATTATGCGTTTTCTAAGATTTTTCTTTAGGCTTAGTTTGATTTTATTCTCTTTATTTTTGCGGATAACGCTTTTAGGAACTTTTGTTTCTTTGCGAATTTTTTGTTGGACTAAAGCCACTTTTATTAGGGCTACTAACTTTTGAATGACTATTTCCTTATTCTTGATTTGACTACGCGTTTCTTCACAACTCAAGATAATCACTCCCTCTTTAGATTGGTAATTGCTCAATTTTTTCTCTAATCTACTTTGTTCTTCTGCGGAGAACACTTTTGATTCCGCTAGGTTCCAAAACAAGACGACTTTAGAGGACACTTTATTTACGTGTTGTCCACCTGCACCACCACTGCGCACGGCTTTAAAATTTAACTCTTTGATTAATTCTTGTACATTCATTCTTTTTCTTCGTTTTTTAAAATTTTATACCAGGCGATATAGGCTTGCACGACTAATACAGTAAAGACTATAAACTGAATAGCTAAAATTCCTAAACCGCGGTATGCGTATAGGGGAATGGAAATAAGATTTCCAATAAGCCAAAGGGTCCAATTCTCAATCTTTTTTAATGCCATATAATACATCCCTAAAAAGAAGATCCCAGAGGTCAGAATATCGATGTAATTTTCTGGGCCTATATTGGTATTAGTAAGGGTATAAACGCCATATACTAGTACAATAGTAAAGAAGAAGACAACCAGGCCGAAGGCTTTTTCTTTGGTGGTGGTTCGACTAATTTTAACAACTTGTTCACCTCCCTTTATTTTAGACCAATTATACCATCCGTAAATACTCATACAGGAGTAATAAGCATTGAGGATCATATCACCCAAGTAACCCGCTAAATAGAGTAAATAGACGGTAATTATTGTTGCAACTAATCCTGTTGGATAAACTAAAATATTTTCTCTCCCTGCGTACCAAACGCTTAAGATACCAAAAATAAAAACAATACTTTCTAATACGATATTTAGCCAACTAGTATCGCGATAGGCGCCAAAGAAAAATTCTATCATATTCTATGCTATAAAAAAAGCCATACGATTGGTATGGCTTTAAGATATACGTTGTTAGTATTAACTATTTCTATTCATTAAAATTCTAAGGATATACCAGAACAACAACATTAATGAAGCAAACAAGCTCAAGGCAGCAGGCACATATTGATCAGCTGCATATTCATTTTTAATTTGCCATGTTGAGTACAGAATGGATCCTGAAGCCAAAGCTACCATAGCTAAAGAGAACCAAAGTCCGAGGTCAAAACCAAAGAGCATTCCAGCGACGATGGTACCTAAGGCTAAAAAGAACCCTAAGGTAAGGATAGAGCGCAAGAAAGAGAAATTTGCGTTTGAACCAAAAACAACACCAGTAAGACCGAGGAATAAGGCTAAAGTTAACACTCCTGCTTGTACGATTAAAGAGGAATCTCCCGTCATATTGAGTGCTATATAAAGGATCGGAACAAACAAGAAGGCTTCTGCCAATACGTACAACATAAAACCAGCGTATTGTTGTGGCTTATTTGCTGACTTATAGGTTAGACCTTGGGCGAACCACGTAACCCCCATAAATGCCCCTAAAATGATTAACCAAGAGAATTTACCTGTCATCAACAGTTTGATCATTCCTTCAACAACAAAAGGCGTATTCAACAAAATGGTTTCAAATACGATAAACGCTAGTACTCCTAAAGCTAAATTTCCATATGTTCTGCGGTAAAACTGTGCTTTAACGGCATCCGATTCGTGAGCAACAACATAAATAGGTTGATTGTCTTCCATATTAAATATTTTTAGCGCAATTTACGAAAAACCGCTCAATTATTTCACTCTTTTTACTTGACTTACAACAAGGACATAATCATCTATACGAAAGGTCTTATAGGTAAATTCAACAGAAAAATCAGCTTGAATGATTTCAGCTTGTTTCTCAAACACGCAGACAGACATATCTTGAGCAAAGCTCAAACTACGAGAATTACACATTTTATAGAGCGCTTCTTTGACAGACCAAACTTCCGTAAAGTAATCGACTTGTAGTTGGAAATCTGCAGGGGCTAGTGCTAATTCTCTTGGATTGCAAAATTTATCTTTTAGACGAATAATTTTTTCGCGTTTGAGTTCAATATCAATCCCTATATTTTCTTGGCTAATAGCGACTAAAGCGTAATCAAACGAATGTGAAATCGAAATATGAAGTCCGGAGCGCAAACGAGGTTTGCCCTTATCATCATAGGACAGTTCGCAATCTGATATTCCATTTTGCCTCAATATTTGGCGCACGGCTAAAAAAGCCTTTTGATGTTGCTCGTATTTTTTTGCACTAAGGCGTTGTTGGCTAGCATCACTGAGCAGAAGATCATGCGACAACTCCTCTAGTGATTCAGTAATATGCCATATGTACAATACCCCAGCCGGTAACTCAATTTCTCTAACTATTCCCATAAATAAAAAAGGCTGTTCAGCTTAACTGACAGCTTTAGGCTACAAAAATACAATATGTAAGGTACAAAAAAAAGAGTCGCAATGCGACTCTAACTTATTTTGCTTTCTGATAAAACACTTTGATAAAAGAAACGTCTTTCAGTGATTCATTCGTATTCTTTTCCATTGCTGTTAACGGTCGAGTCAAGATCAACTCAGCATCGGAAACAGTTGTTACAACGAAGTCTACACGGCCGTCTCCACTATCTAATGCGAGTCTACGATGATCCAACATCGTCCATCGGTAGGCGTTTTTTGTAAACCTACTTTTACACACATCAGATCCTTCTTCTAAATAATACGCATTATAATCTATCGTATTTGAAGGCAAGAAATCTAATTGATCATAATCACAGTGCTCAGCTGCTTTAAGGCTAATCGTAGCAATCAACTGAGAGGAAGCATTGAATCGCTCTTCTTTAATCAAGTTCCACTTTCCTACTAGCTGCTCATCGTATGTTTTACTTCCGTTGTCATCGCTTTTAGAACAACTAAAAAGAAATAGCGTGCACAGCAATATCCCTATATATCTCATACATCATAATTTAAAAAAACAGAAGAGGGATTACCCCTCTTCTGCTAATCATTTTAGAAAAGATAGTTATCAAAAACTACCCCTCCACAATATGCAGTCATAATAGTATTGGTAGCTTGAACAGTATAACGTTGTTCTTTTAGCAAAATTTCACCATAAGCAAACAATACATCGTGTAAGTTTTTGATTTCATCTGTTACATTGGAATTAAGCCAACGACCATTTGACATTTTACCAGAGATACCTGTATCTGTTAAGCTAGATTGATAATCGAATCTTTGATCATTATTTAAAATATAAACAATAGTAACCGTTCCATTTCTAAACATTAACTGAATACGCTCAAGATCAACAGGTTGAACAGCCTCAAGAAACTTCGTAGAGTTACCTGGAGCACTCATTAAACGACCTTTAATGAAGCCCATACTTACTTGATTGTTAGAAAACATGATATCTTTATAATCATCTGTCCAAGAATCTGGATGCGTAACATTTTTGATCTTCACGCTAGTTCCAGAACCATTTGATGAAATAAATTCTTGAGTAGACTCATTCCATTTAAAGTCTTGATACTTCTCGCCATCAACAACAATAGCAGGTTCTACAAGTAATCCATCGTTAGAAAATCCAATTCCAAGACCACTTTTACCTGGCATTAATTCTTGAGATACACCGTCATTGAAAGTTAGATAGCGCAATACACCAGAATACATTGCATCGTATTTGTTTACACTACCATTCTTGTCAACTTCTATACTTCTAAAAACTGGTGCATCATCATCAGCGATTGTAGAAATTGCTGATTTTCTTCCTTCGAAGTTAGCCCAATCTTCTTTAGTAGCACGGACAAAACTAAATTCTTTGTCAAACTCTCTAGTTCCTCTAAAGAAAATAGAGTTATCGTCAAAGCCGTAATATCTGTACTGAAACTCACCTTCAAAACCTTTAGCTGTACGCAATGCGGAATTGATAGGATCAGACAATAGGTGAATCCACGTTTCGTCAACAAAAACTAAACTAGTAGTTCCTCTCAACTGCAATTCGTAATCTGTTGTATTTTCAGTATATCCTTCTTCAGAGAAATCGGATACCATCGTTACTTTTCCTTCTGCATTGAACTTCATTAAGAAAGTAAAACCTCCTAAGCCAGATTCTTCAGGAAAATAATTAAATTTCCATCCTTGCTCTGCATTTACTAAAAGATCTTTTAACTCTTTTTGTTGCTCACTCTCACGTTCCATTGGATTTTTTGAAAACACGCCACTATCGTCATTATTACATGAAACCGTTGTGGCAGATATCATCAGAGCCAATGCTCCTATACTAAATATTCTCTTCGTCATAACTTCTAGTTTTCATTAGTTTCTTCAAAATTGCCTGAAACAACATCATTTGTATTGCGTTCAGCATGATCTCTTAACTCCCAAAAATCAATATCGAACTCATCTTTATAGTAAGCTACAACTAGATCTACTTTAGCTAAGATATCTTTCTTTCCACTCTCTGAGGTTAATTCAGCAAGGAATTGTTCCCATTCTGCCTTTGTTTTCATCAAAATAAAAGATGCAGTTTCAGCAAAATCCTCGTCGTAATTCGATCTAGCATAAGAGGTAACAAACCCTAAAGCATTAGATTCTGGATCTGAATATAAATACCATGAAGAAGTATACAATCCACCTCTTGAAATCTCAGCCCAAGCTACACGATCAAAATCTCTAGTTTGATTTAAAATGTGAACGTACTCGTGTTGCACCGTATGAACAAATTGACGTACACTTTCTAAATCGTTATTTTTTACGTAATTGGTATTGAACAACGTAATACGCGCTCCACCTCCGGCTTCACCCAAGGTAATCGTACCATCGTTATTCACGTTATAACTTCCGATCAAGTGAAACTGTCTAGGCGCAATACCTTTTACAAATTTTTCTTTTTCTTTAGCTGCATCAGCATAACTATCCAACCAAATTTTCTTAACCATTTGAAGAGCTGGTTTCACATTTTCTTCTTTTGGTGGTGTAAGCACTTTGTCATAATATCCAAAAGCTTGATTCCATTTATAGGTAGCTTCAATATTATAAGGCTTAGTATAGTTATCATAAATCCACTGATCTAACACCCCTTTAGGTTGTTCAGATACGTCGAATCCACTAGGGCGCAAGTCATTATCATTGTCACAAGAGACAAACGCTAAACCTAGCATTGATAAAAGACCAACTTTCTTTATATTTTTATATATGTTCATACTTAACATTTATTTAATTAACTATCTTGGATTTGCTTCTAATCCGTTTGAAATAGCCATTTGAGGTAATTGAATCGCACGTCTAAGATCACCTTTAACCAGTGTTTCGCTTCTTTCAGCCCCTGTAATATTACGGTGAGTATATTCGATATTATAACGTTTTACGTCAAACCATCTTTGCCCTTCCGTATGTGTATCTCTTCTTCTTAAATCTGCTAAATACTCCAAGTAAGCAACTTGAGTACTAGATAGGTCATTAATATAGAAAGGATCTACCTTAGCAGTAGGTTGATACTTAAGAATGTCAGACTCTTTTAAAGTAGCTGAAGCAGGTACATTTTCTGTATGTCTCTTCACCCAAACATTCATCATAGTTAAGGCATCAGACAATCTATTTGCAGAGATTAATGCCTCGATACGATCTAGATACAACATATCTCTAGAAAACAGCACCACATTTGTATAGCGATACCCCGTTTGATTTGTTGGATCTGTTACTTCAAAAGTTCTAGCATATTTACCTAGACCGATAAACATTTTACTTCCTGTATAACCATATCCACCATAGTTCCACTCTCTTCCAAAAGGATTTGATTTACCACTGATTAAATAATCAGTTGCCTGTTTGGTAGTCATCGAATAACGTTTTCCAGTTTCATATCCCAAACCAGACATTACGCTTGAAACTAATAAATTTGTTTCCTCACTAATCTTAGCATATTCCACTTGTGTTAAGTCTGGTCCAAGATCATTATAGCGATTATAGTCACGTAAATTAGATCCATCAACACGAATGTCATCACTGTACTCGATTGCTTTGTTGAAATCTCCTTTGTACAAGAAGAAACGAGTTGCGAATGCTTTAGCAGAAGTCATGTTAAAGTGATACTTTACCGTCGTTTTATTTGGGCGATCTAAATTACCGATCAAAGCCATACCTTCAATAAGGTCATTTTCGATAAAATCGTATACTTCTTGAACAGAATGTCTAACATACTTAGGCAATAACTCTGTTTCTACTTCTGTCATATAAGGAATACCTAGATCAGTACCAGCTGTTGTTGGATTATAAGTTTGAGCCCATAAATTAACCAACATAAAGTGAGCGTACGCTCTAGCGATCAAAGCCTCACCTTTGAAACCTTTTAACTTTTTAAGTTCAGCAGTATTACCCTTTTGCTCTAAATCAGCCTCTATTTTTAAAGCTGCTTCATAAGCAGTATTAGCTTGTGCAATAGCAGTATAAGCAGAGAACCAATAATAACTTGGAGAATCTTGACTTTCAGCACGCATATCTTGCCAGAAAAACGCTTCTGTATTCGACACGTTTTCTAAGTTAATATTCTCACTGTCAACTGTATTATCACTCATGATATCAGCGAAAATAACATGCGTCCCTTTTGGATATGCTAGCGTTACTGTTTCTCCAATTTTTTCAACTGAGTCGATTTTAGTACGGTTGTCTGGTGTTTCATCTAGAAATCCACTACAGTTAACAAAGAACAAACCGATTAATAATCCAACTCCAATATTTATTTTTTTCATATTCTATCCTAATTTAAAATCCAACATTTAACGTTAATGTATATTGGCTAGTAACTGGCATAGCTACCCCTCCGCTTTGGAAAAACTCAGGATCTTGTCCGTTTAGCTTTTTATCAGAATAAATTAACCATGGGTTCGTTGCCATCGCTCTTAAAGAGAAATTAGAGAAACCTACTTTCTTCTTGAAGTGATCAGGGAACTCATACGCTACAGAAATATTCTTTAATCTAACGAAATCACCATCAGCAATTCTAGCAGTAGAATAGTTATATGCATTATAAGCTAGAGCTAAATTAGAAGAACCGTAATTACCCATTTGCGTAATATCAGCAATCACAGGAACATTAGTTCTAAATTCATCACCAGGTACCATCCAACGATCGTTCATATCTCTAGAGAAAACATCTAAATCAGAGTATGAAGAAGAGAACATTGGGTTTAATCTTACTTTATTTCCACCTGAAGCAACGAAGAATAAGTTCACGCTCCAGTTTTTATACGTGAAGGTATTAGAGAAACCTAATGTTTTATTTGGTTCAGTAGATCCTTCATATTTTAAGTAATCTGTAATATTCTGAGAATCTTGGAAGTTAGCTCCAGTTACGTTATCCGTTTCACCGCTAGCCATAATAAATGTAGGCAATCCTTCAGCATTTAATCCTGTAAAGTCATAAGAATATAACGAGTTACGTGGTTTTCCAACAACGTTACCTCCAATACCTTGAATCAAGTCAATAACTCTCGCTCTATTTTGTAAACTTGTAATTTCTTGTTTGAAAACAGATGCGTTAATTGTAGAAGTCCAAGAAAAATCTTCAGTTTTAATGTTTGTTGTAGTAATACCAAACTCTAATCCTTTTAATTTCATATCGGCATTGTTACCGTATTTTAAACTTTCTCCACCAACACCTGTAGTACGTACAATATCAATTAAGTCAAATGCATTTCTTTGGTATGCATCAAAAGCAACTTGAACTCTGTTGTTAAACAACCCTAAATCAAATCCAAGGTTTAGCTCATACTGTTTCTCCCAAGTTAAATCTGCGTTTTGTAAAGCTTCGATTTCTAAAGCATTTTCACGCTCGTTTTGGAAGTTACGGAAAGGAATTCTACTTCTATAGATTGCTAACGAGTTTGTAGCAGGTCCAGAAGTTGCAGTTAATCCGTAAGAAGCTCTTAAAGATAAATTACTAATTGTTTCATTATCAATCAAGAAACTCTCTTGTTTCATATTCCATTTTCCAGAAGCAGTCCAAGTAGGCAACCATCTTGAAGACGAAGAATCTCCTTGTCTATTTGATCCGTCATAACGACCTGTAAACGCTACTGTATATCTATTGTCATACGTATATCCAATACGAGTAAAGAAGGCTAATGTACGCTCTCTTTCTTCTGCGAATGTGTAGTATTCACCCCCTTGGTCGATCAGCTTTTGTAAAGCTATCATATTAGGATAAGAAGTTAACCCTTTATCATACTGTACACCGTGTGATAAGAAATAATCGTTGCTACGATTCACAACTCTCATCTCAGTACCACCAAAAACATCTAATTCATGTTTATCATTAAAAACATCACTATATGAAATACTGTTTCTTAAGTAGAATGATGTTAAATCATTTGTGAAGTTTCTGCGCATCCCTCCATTTGGCATTACAGGAACACCTGGTTTGTTTGGATCGTTTGGATCTTTATATAAATAAATATTCTGATCTCTTTCTACTGTATTCGACGAAGCATTATACGCAGCAACAACGTTTGAATTTTCAGTTAAGCTGTGTACGCGTTTAGTAGCCGCATAACGAGCAGCTCCATTCAAGTTATAAGTAACTTTAGGAGAGATTTTATAATCTGCATCAATTTGGAAACGAATATCTTTTACATCAATATCCATATAGTTCGACTCTAACTCATTTAAGATATTAAAGTCAGCCCAGTTACTTCTGTGGTACTCATATCCACCATTATCTGTATAAGGGCGTAAAGTTCTACTTGTATTTAACGCATAGCTAAACGGGTTAATATCGAAATCACGCGATACTGCTCCATTAACAACGTCAACTTCTCCATCGTATGTACCTGGCGCTTTTTGATCACGCACCGATCCATTTAATGATAGAGCAAGAGTAAATTTATCATTAACAAAGAACGTATTTTTCAAATTCATTGTTAAACGGTGTACTTTATCCGCTACAGTCCATCCTGGATCTGCAAAATATCCAACTGAAGCGAAGTATGCATTATTTTCACCACCTCCAGAAAAACTCAACGAGTGGCTTTGTGAAATAGCTGGTCTGAACAAGGTTTTGAACCAATTCGTATTCGCCATTTCGTGTTTGCGCAAGAATGTATTCTTACCTACACGGTCATTGATATACTGAAAGCGATCTTCTTCTGTAATATAGTTGTTAACTCCTCTATAGTACATATTGTATACACCACCATATCTACCATTCAATGAATTTGGATAAGTAATATGTCCTTTTGCTTCTAACTCTTGGTAAACATCCATTGTTTGTTGAGAGTTCATGATGTCATATCTTCCATAATTAGGAACAGTACGCACTGTATTCTCCATTGAATAGCTAATAGACAGTGGAGACTCTCTTCTACCTGATTTTGTCGTAATAACTACAACTCCGTTCATCGCACGAGATCCGTAGATTGCAGTAGCTGAAGCATCTTTTAAGATATCAATACTCAAAACGTCATCCGCGTTTAGACCAGCAATAGCTGAACTCAATAAAGTTTCTGAGTTACCAGAAGCCAAATCTTCGAATGATACGTTAACGATATCCTCTTGTACAACACCATCAATTACCCATAGTGGTTTTGTATCCCCCATAATTGACGAAGCACCACGAACAGTAATTTTAGGAGCAGCACCGAAAGTACCTGTAACGTTTTGTACAGTAACCCCAGCAGCTTTTCCTTCAATCATTCTACTAACATCCGTTACCCCATCAACTTTCAATTCTTTAGCATCAATACGGCTAATAGCTCCCGCTTCTTTACGCTTAGATAAAGTTTGGTACCCCGTATTAATTACTACTTCTTGCATCATTGCGCTGTCGTCTTTTAAAACAACGTTTACTACGCTAGCTTTCCCAACTTTCTTTTCTGTGGTAACTGTCCCTACAAACTGGAATACTAAAACAGCATTCTCGTCTTTTACGTTAATAGAGTAGTTACCATCAAAGTCGGTACCAACACCCTCTTGGGTTCCTTTAATCAACACACTAGCTCCTGGCAGACCTAACCCGTCTTCACCAGTAACTTGTCCTGTAACCTTTCTACTTTGTGCAAACCCCTCATTTACCATTAGTAAGGCGGCTATAACAAAGAAGAAATGAAGTACAATTTTCCTCATGTTTTATTAATTTTAAATTGTTTAACAAACAAATAACAAAAAATCGACATATGCTAATTTTATGTTATTTTTTTACAATTTGAAAAAGTTAAAAATTGTACTGTATTGTTTTGCAACCAATTACACAAATACGTCTTCAAACCCAATCAATACCCGCAATATACATCTTATCAGCTCGAATAACAAAGTCTTAAAAGAATGTGTATTACACAAAAAAAACAAGTTAACAAAACCAAAAGAAATAGAACAATCAAACAATTACAGAAGATACATTAACAATTAGTGCAAAAAGAAATAGAGTTAGAAAATTTTCTTAAAAAAACATTTAACTAAAATCAAATAAAAAATACAACATTGAACTATCAATCAACCGTAGTCAAAAAAAAAGATCGGCATGAGCCGATCTTCTTTCTTTTTATTGCGGAAATTATATTCCTTATTTTCCTTGATTCTTTAATAAGTCTCTGATTTCTGCCAACAAATCTTCTTGTGTTGGTGCTGGTGGTCCTGCAGGCTCTGGTTCTACAGCTGCTGCTTCTTTCTTTCTCAATTGATTAATTCCTTTAACCATAAGAAATACACACAGAGCTAATAACGTAAAGTTGATTACTTCTGTAATAAAACTACCGTAAGCGAAAATAACGTTTCCGTCAATGCCTCTTGCCGCAGCTAATGGAGCTCCGTCTGCCGCCTCTCCTTTTAGTACTAAGTACATATTTGAGAAATCAGGTGTACCAATAATAGCAGAAACTAAAGGCATAATAACATCATTTACTATACTTGTAACGATTTTACCAAATGCTCCTCCAATGATTACCCCTACTGCTAGGTCCATTACATTGCCTTTTACAGCAAATTCTTTAAATTCTTTTAAAAATCCCATAGTTAAAATTTTATTGATTGGTTTTAACAAAAATACTTATTTTATTCGAAAAAAAAACTTTTTTTTACTCTTCAAAGAAAATTCTTTTAACTCTTTGAGACACACTTGTTAGAATCTCATATGGAATGCTGTGTATGGCCTCCGCAATAACGGTTGTTGGAAGATCCTCCCCAAAAATAATAACCTCATCCCCTTCTTTACAATGAATTGCACTCACATCGACCATTAACATATCCATACATATCGAACCCGTAATCGGTGCTTTTTGCTGCTGTATCAAAACATAGCCTCCGTTGCTTCCCCACACGCGATGAATACCATCGGCATATCCAATGGGCACCGTTGCAATTTTAGTCGGTTGAGTGGCTCGAAAACGGCGACCATAGCCCACGCTCTCGCCCGCATCAATTTCTTTGATTTGCATAATCTGCGTTTTCAAGGTACTTACATTGCGCAACGCCTTCATTTCCTCTTTGTCATTGCCAATACCATACAACCCAATCCCCAAGCGAACCATATCCATTTGATATGCTGTAAAATTGTATATGCCCGACGTATTTAAAATGTGTAAGATTGGTTGAATATTTAATTGCTCCTTAATATAGGTACTGTTTTGTTCAAACAACTTCATTTGGTTTAAAGTGAAATCGCGATACATTTCCATATCACTAGAAGAAAGATGAGAAAAAATAGATTGCACAGCTACTACATTGGTTTGTTTAAGAAGCGCAATTAACTCATCGAGTTCTGCTGTCAAAAAACCGTGGCGATGCATACCTGTTTCTACCTTAATATGTATAGGGTATTGATCCGCGTTTTTTTCGCGTACAATTTGAAGGAAAGCGCGAAGCTCACGGATCGAATAAATTTCAGGTTCTAGGTCGTAGGCAATCATAGCAGAAAAGGCACTAATTTCGGGATTCATCACAATGATATTGGTTTTAATTCCCGCTTTGCGCAGCGCAATTCCCTCATCGGCAAACGCCACACCGAGGTAGTTTACTTTTTCATGCGCCAACAATTTTGCAATTTCCACACTGCCATGTCCATAGCCAAACGCCTTGACCATAACCATCGTTTTTGTTTCTGGCTTTAATTTGGCTCGATAATAATTCAAATTATGACGAATAGCGGTTAGGTTAACCTCTAAAATAGTCTCATGAGTTTTTTCTTCCAACAAACTGACAATTTTATCGAAGCGAAAACCACGAGCTCCTTTCACTAAAATAGTTTCGTCTACAAAATCATCAAGTGCTATCTTTTGTAAAAATTCAGCCGTAGACGAAAAAAAACGCATACCTGGCAACTCCATAGCAAATTGTGCTATTTCTTCGCCTATGCAAATTACCTTGCCAATGCCGTAATTTTTCAACAAGATATTTATTTGTTTATAGAGTGCTTTCGGTTCTATACCGCTGTGAAAAACATCGGACAAAATAACCGTTTTATTAGCATGGCTTCGGTGCTTCTCTAAAAAGTCTAACGCAATGCTTAACGATTGAAAATCGGAACTATATGCATCGTCAATTATCGAGCAGTTGTTAATTCCTTTTTTTACTTGCAAGCGCAATTCTACGGCATACAATTTTTTAATGCGTTCCTGAATGACAGAAATATCATAGGCCAACACAAGCATAGCTAAAATACAAGTCATGCTATTTTTTATTGCAGTCGCATCTGTAAACGGCAATTCCACTGAAAAAGTTTCTACCTTATTATAATAGAGTTGGACAACATGGTCCGTTACTACCCCATACAGATTTGCCTCTGTATCGGTTAAACTCCAGCTAATATAGGTAGCGGAAGGAGGAATCGCGTCAAGAATATCTTTCCTTTTCTCGCCTAAAATGACAGATGTATGGGCAAAAAGCGCCATTTTCTCTTTAATTTTTTGGAATTCGCTCACAAAACCTTCTTTGTGTTCATCGGTAATCGAAGTCAAAATACCCAAGGTTGGCTTTACAATTGGCTCGAGATTTTGCATCTCGTTGACCGTTGAAATACCCACTTCAAATACCCCTAAGGTGTGTTGTTCTGCCATGCCAAATACAGAAAGTGGAACGCCGGTTTGTGAATTGTAACTCTTGGGACTTTTAATGATTGTATATTCCATATTGAGCAGGAAATTCAACCATTCTTTTACTACGGTTTTTCCCCTACTCCCGGTGATTCCCACAACGGGAATATCGAATTTTTGGCGATGCCAAGCAGCAGCTTGTTGCAAAGCCTTGAGGGTGTCGCGAACCACAAAGTACGTAACTCCTGCTTGCACTTTTACCTTATCTCGTTGAGAGATAACAAAATATCGAACCCCTAATTGAATCAGTTCTTGAATATAGGCATGTCCATTGTGATTTTGTCCAACGAGAGCAAAAAACAAAGTCGTGTCATCGTTGAGCAACGTTCGACTGTCTACGGATACACGATTAATTTCAAAGCGTTCCTCTGCTTGCTCACCAAGGACTTCGGCCTGTAGCACTGTACAGAAATTTGCGGCAACGATATACATGAATTAGTCTTTAATCATTTGTAGGCACAAAGGTAAGGGGTTCGCCTGTTTTTTAGCGCTATAAATTACATTTTATATACGCCCAACCCTCTTCTTGTTTTTCAATAATAGCGATTAAACCCGAAGGCACGTAGTTCACTTCTTCGAAAATATCTGTTTTGTCTATCTGACGCACGCGAATGGTATTTTCACAAGCAAAAAACTGAACTCCTCTTTGAAAGGCTTGCTTTAAGGCATCACCAACCATCGTCTTTGATTTTCGCACCATTCCAATCGCTGGGCCATGCACAACAACGTGAATATTTACATCATCTCCCCAATGGTTTCTAATATTCGTTACATAGGTCATTAAAGCGTTTTGTTCATTAATATTTTCCGTATTCATTTGAAAAACAACGCTATGTTTTTTTGCTGTATTCATAATTGTACTCGTTTATTTTTGTTTTTTTGTTGATTAAATATAAAGCTACTAAATCCTTTTTCATTATCCGATATTTTCTTTTGTTTTTTATAGCTTTTAGCCCACTATTACTGAAAATCATAACTGAATGTATCAAAAGTTACTGTCCACCTACAAAATAATACAGAAATTTGCTCCATACATTATTTAATACACTTGTTATGATGCATTGGATTTATGAACCTTGGCCTTGGTATATTGGCGGAATTTTTATTGCTACAACCTTAATTCTCCTCTTGCTTATGGGGAAGACATTTGGATTTTCCTCCAATTTGAGAACGATTTGCGCAATGGCTGGCGCTGGAAAAACTTGTGACTTTTTCTGCTTTAATTGGAAAGCACAAACGTGGAATTTACTTTTCTTAGTAGGAACCATTCTCGGTGGTTTTATCGCATATCACTTTTTAAGTGTTGATGCTGCTGCCATTCCATTAGGAGAAACGACAGTTACAAAACTACATGCCTTGGGAATTGAAAGTGCAGGCCAAGCGTATGTACCCACTGAGCTCTTTGGTCAAGGTGCCTTTTCATCCGCAAAAACAATCGGTTTGCTCTTAGTCGCTGGCTTTTTTGTAGGTTTTGGATCGCGCTATGCTGGTGGTTGTACCTCTGGACATGCCATTACTGGCTTAAGCAACTTTCAGTTACCTTCGTTAATCGCCGTAATTGGCTTCTTTATCGGCGGACTCATCATGGTTCACCTCATCTTTCCTTTCTTATTTTAACCTCGACAAAAAATGAAAAAAATAGCTTATTTAGCAGTAGGTCTGTTGTTTGGTATTGGAATGTTTAAATCAGGGGCTGCTTCTTGGTTTAGAATCTATGAAATGTTTCAATTTGACAGCTTTCACATGTATGGCATTATGGGGACAGCATTGACACTTGCTGTGCTAGCAACGCTACTCATCAAAAAGAAAAAAATAAACGATTTCTCAGGAAACCCTATTGTCTTTCAACCCAAAGAAAAGAGCATCGCACGCTATTTGATTGGCGGTATCTTTTTTGGATTAGGTTGGGCCTTAGGCGGTGCTTGTCCTGGACCGATGTTCGCCTTGGTTGGAGCTGGATTTTATCCTATTATCATTGCTATTGTTGGTGCTTTAGCTGGTACTTGGTGCTATGGTCTGGTAAAAAGATGGTTACCCCACTAAAATTTAGGGGTGGATGTTCTCTATTTTTTGATACATAAAATCATTTAGCCTATCTTTAAATCCAAACTATTGGAGGAGTTATTATGGGACACATTATTAGAGAAAAATACAGCAGCCATTTTGAAGAAAAACTGCTGGATGAAATCATCGAAGTATCCACGATAAAAGATTTTACAGAAGGTGAACGCCTAATGGAAATTGGAGAGTACATCAAAAAAATCCCCTTGTTGTTATCAGGGGCCATTAAGATCATTCGCGAAGATCAACGAGAAGGCGAAATTGTGCTTTATTACATCGAAGAAGGTGACACTTGTGCTATGACGCTAACCTGCTGTTTGGGAGAAACCAAGAGTCAGGTGCGCGCTATTGCGGAAACTGACGGGGCTGTTATCTTAGTTCCTGTCAGCAAAATGGACGATTGGTTGGTTCGCTATAAGAGTTGGCGCAACTTTGTTTTAGCCAGCTACAACAACCGCATGAATGAGTTGCTAACTGCTGTAGATAGCTTGGCCTTTATGAATATGGAGGAGCGTTTGTGCAAACTCTTACAAGACAAGGCCAAGATTTACAACAGCACCTTCATCAACAACACCCATCAAGAGCTAGCCGAAGAACTTAACACCTCTCGTGTAGTTATTTCGAGAATTTTAAAAACATTAGAGAATCAAGGAATTATTCGCCTAAATAGGAAATACATTGAATTACTTAAAAATACCTAACCCATGAATGTAGAAATTGTCGGATATGCTTTAGCACTGTTAGTAGGTATTTCACTGGGCTTAATTGGCAGCGGAGGATCAATTTTAACCGTGCCTATTTTGGTGTATATACTAAAAATAGAGCCTTTTTTAGCAACGGCATATTCGCTTTTTATCGTTGGATCAACTGCTTTGGTTGGGGGTGTACAGAATGCTATTAATCGCAAGGTAAACTACAAGTTGGTCTTGCTCTTTGGTCTCCCCTCTCTACTTGCCGTTTATGTGATGCGTGCCTATGTATTGATTTTAGTGCCTGATACGATCGCCTTTGGATCGCTGAATCTATCCAAGAATGTAGTGCTCATGGTGTTTTTTGCCCTCGTGATGTTCGCATCCGCTATGAAAATGATTCGCCCCAAAACCATACAACAAACGCAATCTCAACCTCAACAAACTCAATTGATGCTGCAAGGCGTTCTTGTTGGAGTAGTCGCAGGGACTGTAGGAGCTGGTGGAGGATTTCTGATTATTCCGGCCTTAATTTTATTTGCCAATATCAGTATGAAAGAAGCTGTGGGCACCTCCTTGTTTATCGTAGCTATTCAATCGCTCATTGGCTTTTTAGGTGATGCTGGTAACCCCCTAATTGATTGGCACTTACTTCTTTATTTTAGTGCGATATCGATCATCGGCATATTTATCGGCATTTTCCTCACGCGTTTTATTCCCGATCGAAACCTCAAAACAGGATTTGGCTATTTTGTATTACTCATGGCCCTCTACATTTTTATCAAAGAAGTGTTTTTCTAGTTTGTAACTTAGGTTACAGCACAATTCAAAACATCTTCTTACTTTTACTATATCAATAAAAAAATAAACAAGACTTATGAAGATAGAACAAATTTATACTGGATGTTTAGCACAAGGTGCTTACTATATAGAAAGCAAGGGTGAAGTTGCGATTATCGACCCGTTGAGAGAAGTACAGCAATATGTAGACAAAGCAAACAAAGCTGGTGCGTCTATCAAATACATTTTCGAAACGCATTTCCATGCTGATTTCGTGAGTGGGCACGTTACTTTAGCAGAAAAAACAGGTGCACCAATTGTATATGGTCCCAATGCTAATCCAACGTTTAAAGCGCATATTGCTACAGATGGAGAAGTATTTCACTTAGGAGATATCACCATTACAGCACTACACACGCCTGGTCACACCATGGAAAGTACAACCTATTTATTAAAAGATGAACAGGGCAAAGACCATGCAATTTTCACAGGAGACACCTTGTTTTTAGGGGATGTAGGGCGTCCGGATCTCGCGCAAAAAGCGGCTAACCTAACGCAAGAACAACTCGCAGCGACTTTATACCACAGCTTACGCGATAAAATCATGCCATTAGCTGATGACGTTATTGTTTATCCAGCGCATGGCGCAGGCTCAGCCTGCGGAAAGAACCTAAGTAAGGAAACTGTAGGGACTTTAGGCGACCAAAAACAAACAAACTATGCCTTGCGCGTCGATATGACCGAAGCAGAATTTGTACAAGAAGTAACTGACGGACTATTACCTCCGCCTGCATATTTTCCCCTCAACGTAAAGTTAAACAAAGAAGGATATGCCAATGTGGAGACTATTATTGACAACAATCGCGCATTATCACCTAGTGAATTTGAAACAGTTGCTGAAGAGTCTGGCGCATTGCTCCTCGACGTAAGAGCAGCTGCAGATTTTGCTCAAGGACATATTCCTGGGGCCATTTTCATTGGACTCGACGGACAATTCGCTCCGTGGGTGGGTGCTTTAATCACAGATATCAAACAACCGATATTGATTATTGCGCCGGAAGGACGTGAACAAGAGTGTATCATTCGTTTATCACGCGTGGGTTACGACAATTCATTGGGCTATTTAGCTGGTGGTTTTGACGCTTGGAAAAACGCGGGTAAAGAATACGATACCGTACAACAGATCACAGCTACAGAACTGGAAACAGCAATCAACACAGGAGATATCTCTATTTTTGATGTTCGCAAACCAGGTGAATTTAACGCTGCACATATCGACTACAAAAACCTCAATCACACCCCTTTGGATTTCTTAAACGATCATTTGGCTGAATTTCCAACTACAGGAAGTTTCTATATTCACTGTGCTGGTGGATACCGCTCTTTGATCGCTGCTTCTATACTAAAAGCTCGAGGATACCACAACATGATTGATGTAATCGGCGGATTTGGCGCGATTAAAAATACGGGAATTGCCTTGGCAGACAATAGCTGTACGTCTACTTGTTCGTCTAACGTAAAGTAATAACTATGACAAAATTTGAAGCGTTAATCCAATCCGATCAATTTGTACTAGTCGATTTTTTTGCAACCTGGTGTGGTCCATGTCAGATGCAAGCTCCCGTACTCGAAGAAGTAAAGGCCTTGTTGAAAGATGAGATTACCATCATCAAAATTGACGTGGATAAAAATCAGGCGCTTACCGCTCAATACAGCACCCAATACAACATGAGAGGTGTTCCTACCCTCATGCTGTTTCGAGCAGGTAAACTCTTGTGGAAACAATCCGGATATACGGATAAACAAACGCTATTACATCAGTTTAATCAATTTAAAAACAAGTATTAGAAGCCTTCTTCCCTTGTTTTTCTGAATAAATCAACTCAAGCACTTAGGTCTAGATCTAAGTGCTTTTTTTTGCTTTTGTCTTGCCGTTAAACTTAATTATTTGTTAACGAGTAACATATTCCCTAAACTTGCGTCTTATTCTTCTAGGGTTCATTCTCAAAAAGCACAAGCTGAATGAATTCTAACCAATCTATTTAAAACCATCAAAAATGAAAAGATTATTTTACACTCTTGTCTTTGTAAGTGCTATTGGTTTTTCCAATTTTGTAGCTGCACAACAAGCAAGTAAAGCGAGTTATGTTACTCAAGTTGAAGATATTAAGGAATACAAGCTAAGCAACGGCCTTCAAGTTTTACTCATTCCCGACGCTTCACAAAACAATTTAGTTGTTAACATTGTTTATAAAGTAGGGTCAAAACACGAGGGGTATGGCGAAAAAGGAATGGCTCACTTATTAGAGCACATGCTTTTTAAGAGCACAAAAAACTTGGGAGACATCAAGAAGATGCTTTCGGATAAAGGAGGATCAGCCAACGGTACGACCTATTACGACCGTACGAACTACTATGAGATATTTCCTTCTACAGATGAAAACTTATCTTGGGCAATAGAAATGGAAGCGGATCGCATGATCAATGCAACCCTACTACAAGAAGATTTAGACAAAGAATTTTCCGTGGTGCGCAATGAGTTTGAAATTGGAGAAAACAGCCCAACAGGCGTATTAATGGAGCGCACAGCCAATACGGCCTACCTATGGCACAACTACGGATTAAGCACTATCGGATCGAAAGAAGATATTGAACGCGTTAAAACACCTCAATTGAGAAGGTTTTACGAAAAATACTACCAACCCGATAATGCGGTTCTAGTAATCGCAGGTAAATTTGACGAAGCGAAAGCCATCGGATATATTGAGCAATACTTCTCTGTTATTCCTAAGCCTGCACGCGTATTGGACGAGATCCTAACTGTTGAACCTGCACAAGATGGTGAAAAATACATTGAAGTAAAACGCAATGGCGATAGTAAACACATCCAAATGTTGTACCACACAGCTTCTTATGCAGATAAGGACTACGCGGCATTGGCAGCATTAGAGCTCATTTTAAACAATGACCCATCGGGATATCTACACCAAGCCTTAGTGGAAACACAAAAAGTTTCATCATTATGGGCGTACAGTCCTACAGTAAGAGACGCGAGTTTTATGTTATTCAACTTCGACGTTCCCAATGATAAAGATCAAATGAACACATTAGCCGAAATTAAGGCTGAAATGGCAAAAATTGGCGATATTACCTATACACAGGAAGATATTGATCGCGCAAAGACCAATCTTTTAAAAGGTATCGAAGCCTTGCACAACAACACCATTTACACCGCTATCAACTTAACGGAAATTATCGGTTCTGGCGATTATCGCTTGGGATATTTGTACCGCGACAATATTGAAAACCTAACAGTAGAAGATATCAAACGCGTGGCCAAAAAATACTTTACAGACAACAACAGAACTGTAGGTTTATTCATCCCAACAAAAGATGAAGTACGCGTAAAACCAACCGAATTCTTGAATACGGATATTGACGCTTTAGTCAAAGACTACAAAGGAAAGGAAACAGCGCATGACATTCGAGACTTTGCTCCTACTATTGCCAATTTACAACAAAACTACACCTCAGGTCAATTGAGTAATGGAATGAAATTTGGTAGTATTGACAAGGATTTAAAAGGTGAAAAAGTAAGTATATCGATTCAAATTCCCGTAGGAAATCAAAAGGACCTTCACAACAAGCAATACATCGGATCATTTACAGCATCCATGTTAACTTCGGGAACTAAGACCTTGTCTAAACAGGAAATTAAAGATCAGTTAGACCAATTGAAATCGAGTATAGCTATCAATTTCAGTGGTCAAAACATTATGATTTCTGTTTCTTCCTACCGCAATACCATCAAAGAAACGATGGATATTCTAGAAGATGTACTGAAAAACCCGGTATTCCCAGCAAGTGAATTGACCAAGTTAAAATTAGAATACACCACGTATTTGGAAGGAAACTTAAATGACCCTCAGGCGGTTGCCTTCAAAAAAATAGCACAAGCTACCTCAAATGAAGAGAAGGGAAGTATTTTCTATTCAGGTAGTATACAAGAAGATATTGATGGATTCAAGGCGGTTACCATCGAGGAAATTAAAGAATTCTACACAAAATTCTTTGGCGCAAACAACGGTGTTGCTACGGTATTGGGTATGTCTGATCAAGCACAAACCAAAGAGATGCTAGAGCGCGTATTAGGAAACTGGAACAACCAAGTGAAATTTGAAAGAGCTTATCCTAAATTCTTTACAACCAAACAAAGTAAGGATATTATTCAGACAGCAGACAAAGAAAATGCCGCTGCTGTTGGAAAGTTAAACTTTGAAATGAACAAATCTAACCCCGATTTTGCAGCCTTAACTTTTGCAAATGAAGTGATGGGAGGTGGCTTTATGACCGCTCGTATTCCACAAAGATTACGCGAAAAAGAAGGCATTAGCTACGGAGCTGGTACTTATCTATCCGTTCCTACTGATGTGAACAACAACAATTCATCGTGGATGATTTACGCTTTCTTGAATCCAACCAAACGCACAGAAGTAGAAACAGCCATCAACGATGAGTTCGCTAAATTAGTTGCCAATGGAATTACCGAAGAAGAGCTACAAACAAACAAAAAGAGCTGGAAAAACGCAAGACAAACGAATTTAGGTAATGATGGTTATTTAATGTCTCTATCTAATACTTACTTGATGTACAATACTCCTTTCAGCGAGTTTGACAAGCTAAATGACGATATTGACAAGCTAACAGTAAAACAAGTGAATGCTGCAATTAAGAAATACTTGCAACCTTCAAAGTTCACAACCATTTATGTGGGTGATTTTACGAAGAAATAAATCCATAAAAAAGAAGCTGTCTAATAAGCGTTTCAAGATAGAACCTCATCTAATTTTTAGGTGAGGTTTTTTTGTGAATGTTCCCTTGATTGTCGCTGTTTGTGTTACGATGAAATCAGATGTTTTGCTCAACAGGCAACCCCTTGTTATGGCCCTATTTCGTGCTATTCTATTTTTTCAAATTCAAAAAACCTGCAATACCCCCTTCCATACTCTTCCACTTTTTGGAAAAAAAAGAGTTCATTTCCATTATTTTCCGAAAAAAAATAACCAACTAAATTTCAGTATTTTGAAATGAACGAGATAAGTACTTGTAAAGGGTTTGTAAGGGGAAAGTTAATACTTACAAGGGTTTTAGGCCCTTTTACCAATGTTTTCCCTTACAAACCCCTTACAAACCCCTTACAAACCCCTTACTAACCCCTTACTAACCCCTTATTAACCCTTAACCATCTACTTATACCCTCAGACGTTACCCATTCGTCAATCAACGTTTGTTGCAGCAAGAAATCATTGGAGTGGGTGGTACTGGAAGCGAATAAGAATATTACCGATCGATTTCCACACAAGAAATTCCCCTTATGCAATATTGACGCGTTCTAATGCATCAATTGGTTGTACAACTGGTTTTTGGTCAATGTCTTTACATGCATATAAAGCGAATAGAGCTAAAATAAGGATTACTTTTATCGCAGTTTTTATCGATGGCTCACTTATTTTTCACAAAAAAAAAGACTATCCCAAGAGGAGATAGTCTTTATATCGAACGAATAATCGTTTTAATCATTTAATTTTAATACAGCCATAAAAGCTTCTTGTGGAATTTCAACGTTACCTACTTGGCGCATACGTTTCTTTCCTGCTTTTTGTTTTTCTAGTAATTTACGCTTACGAGAAATATCCCCCCCATAACATTTTGCTGTAACGTCTTTACGCAATGCTTTTACAGTTTCACGAGCAATTACTTTTACTCCAATTGCTGCCTGAATTGGAATGTCGAATTGTTGACGTGGGATCAATTCTTTCAATTTCTCACACATTTTCTTTCCAATGTGATAGGCGTTATCCGCGTGCATTAAAGCAGAAAGAGCATCGACTACGTTGGCATTCAACATGACGTCTACTTTCACTAAGTTTGACGTACGCATACCGATAGGTGAGTAGTCAAAAGAGGCATATCCTTTAGAAACTGTTTTTAAGCGATCGTAAAAATCGAATACAATCTCCGCTAAAGGCATATCAAACATCAACTCAACACGGTCTTCTGTCAAATACGTTTGGTTGGTGATGATTCCGCGCTTTTCGATACACAAGCTCATTACAGGTCCAACGAAATCGGCTTTAGTAATGATTGTTGCTTTGATATAGGGTTCTTCTACGCGTTCTAATTTTGAAGGTTCAGGCAAGTCAGAAGGGTTGTTTACCACGATTGGCGTTTCTGGGTTTTTCTTGGTGTACGCCAAATACGACACGTTGGGAACCGTTGTAATAACCGTCATGTTGAACTCTCTTTCAAGGCGCTCCTGAATAATCTCCATATGTAGCATTCCCAAGAATCCACAACGGAAACCAAATCCTAGAGCAGCTGAACTCTCTGCCGCAAAAACCAAAGAAGCATCATTCAATTGCAATTTCTCCATCGAGTTACGCAATTCTTCGTAATCTTCAGTATCTACAGGATAAATACCCGCGAATACCATCGGTTTTACGTTTTCGAATCCTTCAATCATATTTTGAGTAGGTACCTTCGCATCTGTAATGGTATCTCCAACCTTTACTTCTTTTGCTTCCTTAATACCCGAAATCAAATACCCTACGTCTCCACTAGAGATCACTTGTTTGGGAACTTGATTTAATTTTAAAGTACCAATCTCATCGGCAAAGTACTCTTTGCCTGTCGCCATAAATTTGATCTTCTGACCCTTTGTAATTTTTCCATTGATAACACGGAAAATTACTTCGATTCCACGAAATGGATTGTACACTGAGTCAAAAATAAGCGCTTGTAATGGCTCCTCAACATCACCTTTTGGAGCAGGAACTCTCTCGATGATAGCTGATAATATTTCTTCTACTCCTAAACCTGTTTTACCAGAGGCAGGAATAATTTCTTCGTAATCACAACCCAATAGGTTGACAATGTCGTCACTTACTTCTTCAGGATTAGCACTTGGCAAATCAATCTTATTTAAAACAGGAATAATGGTCAAATCATTCTCTAAAGCTAAATACAAGTTTGAAATAGTTTGCGCTTGAATACTCTGAGCAGCATCTACAATTAATAACGCACCTTCACAAGCCGCAATAGATCTAGAAACTTCGTAAGAGAAATCTACGTGTCCTGGTGTGTCAATTAAGTTTAATATATATTTTTCACCTTTGTATTCATACTCCATTTGGATCGCATGAGATTTAATTGTAATCCCGCGCTCACGCTCCAAATCCATACTATCCAAAAGTTGATTTTGTTGCTCACGTGCACTTACCGTTTGTGTAGCATCTAACAAACGATCTGCTAACGTACTCTTTCCATGGTCAATGTGAGCAATAATACAAAAGTTTCTAATGTTCTTCATCTTGGTTATATCCATTATTATAAGATCAGTAAAGTAAAAAAGTCAGAAGAAATAGGACTTCTTATCCCCGTGATCTAAGTTGTAAGACTTTCGTTTTATTTTAATTACAAACAATACGCCTATATTTTGCAAATATACTTTAAAGTTTGAATTTTTGGAGGAGATATTCACTTTTAATCGCGAGAAAAAAAACGTTTTTATTTATACTTCACTGCCAAAGAGAGGAGGTGCCTCTGCTTTTGCAAATAAAAAGAACCTTCACCCCTCACAATATTCCCGCATGCTCATTCGTTTTCTCCGAAGATTTTCCGTATTTTAGTGTACAAAATTTACGCTGTCATGAAAAAAATTATCCTTGTATTTGCTTTCACATTAAGCTCTTTAGTTGGATGTAGTCAGAAGAGTGATGTTATCCAAGATTACGCAACACTTCCCTCTTATTTAAAAGAGGTCTCTGGCATGTCATACGACGCCCATTCACATACGTTTTGGATGCTACAAGATAGCGGAAACAAAAATGAATTATATCAAATTGACTCCTTAGGTCAGGTGATACATACGCTCAAAATTGACAAGCAAAAAAATCGAGATTGGGAAGAGTTAACGGCTGATACAGATGGGAATCTATACATTGGCGACTTTGGCAACAACAAAAACAGTCGCCGCGATTTACAGATCATCAAGATTGACAAAAACAACTTAACGGCTACAGAAACTGAACCGGCCTACGTTATTACTTTTGATTATCCAGAACAGAAAGAATTTCCTCCTAAAGCGACAGAAATGCTTTATGATGCAGAAGCTTTTTTCTACTATGATGATCATTTTTACCTGTTTACCAAAAATAGAAGTAAAGCCTTTGATGGCACTTCTTTGGTCTATAAAATCCCCAATGTAGCGGGACATCACCAAGCCGAATACGTACAGACTTTTAGAGGGTGTAACGTATACAAACACTGCGCTATAACTGGAGCCGCAATAAGCCCAGATCAAAAGACCTTTGTCTTGCTCTCTCACACGAAACTATGGATTGTAGACAACTTCAATCCCAATGCCATTTTAGATGGGCGAATCCAAGAACACAAGCTCTACCACGATACACAAAAAGAAGCTGTCACCTTTGGGGATGACAGCACTTTATATATTTCCGATGAAGTAAAAAAGAAATCTGGAGGTAAGATTTACAAGGTAAACTTGAATCAATTAAAACCCAAATCCTAAGCCAAAGACAAATCGCCCGCCATCTTCACTGTAAAAATACGAACAGTGTAAGGTGGCTTGTTCTATGGCATTCACCCATAAACCTGCCCCATAGGCATTATGCCATTTGGAAGAGTCTTCTCCTGGTGTCCAAACGCGTCCATAGTCAAACCCCGTATATAAACCGTAAGACATTGGAATGAATCCTGCGGTAAATTGTCCAGCGTTAAAACGCAAGTCTGTTGTTTGAACAAAAGAGGTTTTTCCGGTAAAGCGCTCTGGTCTGAATCCTCTTAAATTGGTATTTCCTCCTATGGTAGCCCCGTGATAGAAATCGTAATTGGAATTCAATCGGGTTTGATATGTAAAATTCGTTGCTAAAACCAGTCGCTCACTACGCTCTAAATAATGTGCAAAACTTACTTTTGCATCTAAAAACGGAAAGTTTTGCTTGCTGTCCTCCAAGTTAGTTCTCCATCCCACTGTGGTGTGGAAGGCAAATCCCTTGGTCGGATTCGCCTGTTTGTCATACTGCTGAAAATCATAGCTTGCTTGCAATGTTGCATATTGCTGAAAATCAAACACCTTTTGATCCACTACAGCTGGACTACTGCTCACAAAACGGTTGGATTTATCTTGAACTTTCATTGCTTTATATTCGGCTTTTACTTCAAAAGCCCCTCCGTTTTCCCCTTGATATTTATAGCCGGGCGCAATAGCGTAACTTTCCATTCGAACGCGCTTGTATTCAGTGCCCATTTCCTTGTCGAAATACGTCGTCTCATTACCAATTCCATAGTAGTTTATTGCAAAATTTGGACTAGTTGCTCTCGCGTTTAGCGTAAAACCCCAGTTGTTAGTTGCATTGGGAAAATGCCCCGTATACTCCCCTTCTACTCCCTTGGTATTAAAGGAATAAAACCCTTTAATCACGTGCTTTGCTCGATAGGGATCTTGCACAAATGTTTTGCGTGTTGACGAATACAAAAATCCCAATTTTACTCCGTCTTCAGGATTATAACCAATATTAGGCAATAACATGTTGACAGTCAAAGGCAGTTTTTTGTAATTAAAATTGTTCAAGTCATAGCGATTTGTAAAATGGTGTTTTGCTGCTACACCAGTCTCAGCGATTTCGTTATTCTTATCTGCGTAATCGTATACAACCACATTTTTTCCCTGCTCCACTTGGAAGGTATCTTTGTTTTTTCCTCCAATTAAACGCAACTTAATTGTTGCCTTTTTACTTCCCTCTACGATAAAGGTATCTTCGTCATTCAATCCGTATACCCAAATTTCTTTAGTTTCCTTAGGGTCATATGTTTTCTCAAACACAAATTCTTGTCCTTCTTTCTTATCTCTGAACTGGGTCAAGTGGATCGAACCATCGTCTTGACGATTGAATTTAAAGGTATCTTTTTTGTCTGTTCCTGACAACACAACGTATTTGCGCAATTCCTTGTAATAAAGAGGAATATAGGCTACTATTTTTTTCTTGCGTTCTTTGAGTATGGCTTTGATTTGTTCCACGTCTTCACCTTGTACTTCTTTGGGTAACTGAGCAAAAATTGCATCAATACTTTCATCGTCTAGCGCCTCTACAACGGATAGAGTCTCTCTGACCCAGTCAGCTTCTGACGTCGACTTGAGCAAGTATTGATCAAGGGGAAATGCCGTGTGATTAATCCAGCGCGGGGCAGCAAAGTCAGCGGTGTAATTTTGCATATGGCGCAGCATAGGCAATTTTTTAATTAGTGACAATAGAGCTCCATCTATCTTGGCAAACGCCTGATCGCGATCTCTTGGTACTGGGCGGTAGATCGTTTGTTCTTCTTCTTTAAACTCAGACCATCTCCATTGATCACCATGTCGATCCCAGTCGCCAATTAACATATCAAAGATTCGCGAACGCAAGTAGAGCTGTTCATCTACGGCGTATTTATCATTTTTTCTCAAATTGGCAATCACATCTGTAGTACTGATAATTTTGGCTGCATTTCCAAAACTAGCGGCTTCTTCATGTCCTTCGCTGGGACGTTCTTCAATCATGTACAGCTCATCGCCGTACTTTGAATTGAATGCGCCCAAGGCTTGTTGTTTGGGAATGTAGTACAGCTCAGGATTCGTGTGATAAATCCCAACCTTATCCGACAATTCGCCAATGATAAAAGGCGTATAGGGATGGGCAGTTGTATAGAAATCATAAATAAAACCTTCCGCCCAAGTATTGTCAAATGACTCCATGACATATTGGTCCGTAAAGACTGCCGTTTGCAAGAAACGGGATACACTTTTTCGCACGCCACGCATGACGTATTGTGTGCCATTTTTATCGGCCAATCGCAGCGACAGTGATTGATTTCCACCACCGGAGATCAAAGGTGTCAATCCTCCCTTTAAGCTATCTAAATTTGCCACAGGGGCCAAAATAGGTTGTCCATAAGTCGAACGATAGTGCTCGCCCCACAGGAAGCGATACAGCCTGCCTTTTTTCGTCCATGGTGTCGGATATACACTTGCTAAGATCGAATCACTTTTAGGTGCTCCAAAATCTGTAGTATGCTCTGGTTCTGGCGTAAAAATTTGTCTTTTCCACAAGGGTTGATGTTTGCCTTCTGCAAACGAATAAAACGTCAAATAGCTGCTTTTATCAGCTGCTATTTCCAGCGTTGCATACCCCAATTGACCAGCAGAAAAACTACCGGCTTCAATCGCTCTAGCAGGAGATAAATCTCCCAATGCGCCACTGATTACTTGTTTTACTCCATTCTTTTCCACATATTGCAAGTTGCGCTCGTGTCCTGATACCAAAACGACGTTGTCGTACATCTGAGCCATCGTTTGCAAGCGTTTATTCAATGTGTTGTATTTTTTTCCTTGTAAATCTTGTACGTGTATACCAGAAACCGCTCTAGTGTAGTTCCATACAGAACCTATAACAGGCATTGGGATTTTCGCATCCAACGGATACAGATGGTCGCGCAGTGAAAAGTACCCCCCGTAATTTCCAGTACTGTACACAGGGTGGTGCAGCGCTAATACAACAATCTTATTTTGATTTTTGTTGATTTCCCCTCTAAGTTCATCGAAGAAATCTTCACGTGTTTTAATATCACAGTCTTCATTCATATTGGGTTGTTTATCCCAATTTTCCAAATACCATTGGCTGTCTACGGTAATTAGTACCGTTTCATCATTAATCTTCAGTCGTTCGAAACCACATACTTTACGCGGCAAAAGCGCTTTTTTATCTTCTAGGGTTGTCGCTAAAAACTTAGAAATATCTTTAATTCCTTCATATCCTTTTTTCCATTCAGCCTCTCCGTTGATAAAAACCGTTTCCCCTTTAAAATGCTTTGACCAAGTCAACGCCGTATTTAATCGGATGTCATCGGGTTGCTTTAGTTGCTTTTTTTGTATATTATCTCCAAGTAAAACTAGCGTTGACTGTTTGTCTGCTTGTTGAAAAACACGACTCAACTCGGCAATATGGGCTTGTTCCTGCTCCGTTTTTGCTGCAAGTAGATTTCCGACAAAATAATAGGTGTGTACAATTTTATCTGCTGTTGGGCGTTGTTGTAGCAGTAGTTGTTCCTTGTCCATGTGCCCTTGTGGGTGTAGCGTAGCACAAGAATACAACAGCAGAACGAGAAGAAAATAAGCTATTGGCTTAATTTTAATATACAGTTCGGGGTTTTGACTAAATAATTTCATATTTTTAAACCTAATAAAGAGGGTTGCTATGACTATTTTACAAAAAGTTGAAGAGTATATCTTTCAACTATACAAAGATACATTATCACAACAATATACCTATCATAATTTTAACCATACTATCCGCGTAGTAAATGGTTTAGACGAGTTATTAGAACAAATCAGTGTCAGTGAAAAAGAGGCGATGAATTTAAGACTTGCGGCTTGGTTTCACGATACTGGCTACACGATATCATGTGAGGAACACGAGAAGCACGGTGCCGCTATTGCGGAACAATTTCTGCAAAACCAAGGCATTGATGTAGCGGACATTCAGTGTATACAAGCGCTTATTTTAGCGACAAAATTAGATCATGTACCAACCAATCTGTTAGAGTGTATTATCAAAGATGCCGATTTTGCACATATGGCGGACAAGGACTTTAGCGAAGTAAGCAATTTGCTATTAAAGGAATTAATCACTACTTGTAACTATGCTTTCACACAAGAGGAATGGAACCAACAGAACCTAAATTTTCTCGTTTATAGGCACCGTTACTACACAGATTACGCCCGACAAAATTGGCAACCCAAAAAACAACAGAATATTTTTGACATTCAATCGCGTATTGAAAAAGACAAGAAAAAGAAAGAAAAAACAGAGAAAAGAGAACATTTTAGATCCATCGATACTTTGTTTCGCACCACGCTGCGCAATCACACTCAACTGAGTGCTATCGCAGATCGCAAAGCAAATATTCTACTGTCGGTGAATGCAATCATCATTTCCATCTGCTTATCTACGCTAATTCCCAAACTGGATAGCCCGTCAAACGCCCATTTGATTGTTCCAACCTTTGTGTTAATCTTCTTCAGTGTAGCCACCATTATATTTGCAATTATGTCGACTAGACCTAAAGTAACCACAGGCACTTTTTCTCAAGAAGAAATTGAAAATCACACGGTAAACTTGCTTTTCTTTGGTTCATTTCACAAAATGCCTTTAGATGAATACTACAAAACCCTGCGAAATTTAATTCGCAAAGAAGAAAACATATACGAAGCCCTGACTACCGATTTGTACTACTTAGGCAAGGTATTACATCGCAAGTATACCCTATTACGCATGACGTATACCATTTTTACTGTTGGTATACTCGCATCGGTTGTTGCCTTTGTTCTCGCGTTTAGAGGTATTGGTTTCTAAGGAAATTCACCATGAGTTGAGGATAATCCAGTCGCTCTAGATTAAAGTCTACATTCACCAGCACCCGCAGTCCAATTAACCCAGAAACGCCTTGCAAATCCTCAACCTCAAAAGCTTGAATAGTTGATTCTAACAGCCCGAGATGCTGTAAGTACTTGACGTATGCCATATATTCATCGCGATCGGCATAAGAGGCAAATACAATGGCGATACTCTTCGGTTGTACGATGCGCTCTTCGGAGTTTTGAATCATTGCTTTGTCCAAGCGTTTTTTGATAATTTCATATCGAGTATTGTAGGAACCGTCAATGTCAAAACGCTTTTCATCCATTCGAAACTGAATACTCAACGAGGCGTCATACACTAAAATCAACGAGGTAGCGTCCATGGGTATTTTATCCTGTATGTTGTTGCGGTAATGCACACACATTAGCTCTGCCATCACCTGTAGTTGCCACAAGCGCAAGTTTTGCAAATACGTAATATCAAAGGGACGATCAGGGCAAATAGAATCGCCAATATACATATTGTGTTCTACTCCATCGGTTTTAAAACGCTCGTAATAATGCGGATAGACCTCTTGGGCCTGTTTTTGTCTCTTGTCTAAAATATCGGAATAACACTTGTTAATGCGTCCAATCTGCTTGTCAAATACTTTGCGGTAACGGTAGTACACATCGAGTTCATAATCGACATACGCAAAGTATTCATTTAACTTTTCTGCGTGAAACAGATAGCTCTCTTTTCGCAACAAAGGGTGTATTTCTTCTCGAATATAGTTTTGAATGCGTTGCTCTAATCCTGAATAAAATTGATTTTTTACCTGCTTATAATACGCTTGAATTTTCAAGCGATGCTTTTCCAACAAGATATTATCGCTAGCATCCATAAAGTCTTCTAGCAAATCTGACAATTGAGTTAACTGCGTCATCAAATCTTGTTGAATGGCGTTATTGCGCAATTGGCTAGACCCTTTGATATCTATTTCACCATATAGAGGAAACACGTCAGGAAATACAATAGGTCTGAGCATATAGTTTTTATCTGCCACGCTATCTAGGTAGTTTTTCTGTGCTTCTTCGAGAAATTTCCAATACACACTTGGATGGATGGTCGTGTATTCGCGTTGTATAATTGCTTCGATGTGATTTAAAGCATCGGTTCTCACGCGCTCCATGGTCTCGGAAATGATCGGCATGAGTTCATTCAATTTTTGTGCACTCACACTGTGTAAATCGCGTGGATTGCTCGACACGATTTCCAAGATTCCCTCAATTCCTGTCGAGGTGATAATCGGGCTAAATAAACAGCTTCGAACACCCTTTTTCTCGAGGTTTTGACACATTTCACGATGATCTTCATTTTGAGTTTCTGCCTGGACGTTGGAAATACTAAAGTACTGCTTCTGAACCATTAATTGGCGATAGGCTTGGGCAGAAATAACGATTTTGCTTTGTTCTTCATTGAGCAAATAGCTATTGACAATCATGGCGTTTTGTAGCTCTGCTTGTGTAGTAGAATCGCCGCGCAACACCGTCAATCCGACTTTGAGATTAGGCAACTTAAAAATAGAACTAAACAATTGATTGATAAAATCACCCAATGGTTTGCGTTGTAGTTCTGTTTTCAAGAAGCTTTCTTTTAGCAGTGACAAGGCATTTTCAAAGGTAACATCGACCAAACTCAACAAGCCGAATCCCTTGAGGTTCCAGCTTTTCTGCGGAAAATAGCGCTGCCATAGTTCGAAATTATCGTAGTTATCTTGTAGTAATTCGATGTCTTCTTGGGTGAGCATTACGGCGTTTTCCCTTGGAGAAAGTTCGACAAAATCCGCGTTGTACAACACGCGATAATATCGCGTAATGCCGCGCTTATCTGGTAAATCAATAAATAGCGGTTGGCTGAGATCAAAGGTCGTGTTGAAGTAAAAATTCATAATTATACAACAACACGCAATATAGTATTCGTTTTGATTAAAGTTGCGTATTTCCCCTGTATAGCGTCCTCCTGCATCGATAATAATTTGCTTAAAACGCCTGGTGTGATTGAACATGATATTTTGAAAAGGCATAGAAACCGCCTTAATCTCATTGTCTGACAAAGCCGAAGGAAAGATAACATCAAAGAGTTCTTTTACCAAGCTTTCATAGGTATCTGCCAGGGGGTTATCAATCACCTCTTCATCGACGATCAGCTGTTGATCAGCTCTAGCTAAAAGATCTTCGTAATACGCTTTCTTATACGGATTTCCATAGTCAAGCGCAATATACTTCCTCAATTCTTCTTTTAGCTTGTCAAAGGAGAATTCGATGTGGAACGGGGTCAATTCAAACGCTTTTAATCTCATGTCATGTACTTCAATAAGGGTTTAAAGATACGGAATCCCTTAGTTTTAATTCCGTTTCCGCCGATTTATCTTCTTTGAAAAGTTCTAAAAAACGAAAAAATAAAATATTGTACTTTTGCAGGAAATATCGAAAACGATTATGATTAAAATTGGCAATATAGAATTACCTGATCATCCGCTTCTTTTGGCGCCCATGGAAGATGTGAGTGATCCTCCTTTTCGCCGTTTGTGTAAAAAGCACGGGGCGGATTTAATGTATTCCGAATTTATCTCTTCTGAAGGATTAATTCGCGATGCGATAAAGAGCAAGATGAAATTAGATATTTTTGATTACGAACGACCAGTTGGTATTCAGATTTTTGGTGGAGACGAAGAAGCGATGGCGATGTCAGCGCGTATAGTTGAAACAGTACGTCCTGACTTGGTGGATATTAATTTTGGGTGTCCAGTAAAAAAGGTCGTTTCCAAAGGAGCTGGAGCAGGTGTATTGAAGGACATTGACTTGATGATCCGCCTAACTAAAGCAGTTGTATCGAGTACCTCCTTGCCTGTTACGGTCAAAACGCGTTTGGGGTGGGATGAGGAGTCGATTAACATAGACGAAGTAGCTGAGCGACTACAAGATGTGGGAGTACAAGCCTTGACCATCCACGCGAGAACCCGCGCACAAATGTACAAAGGACACTCCGATTGGACCCATATTGAACGCATTAAGAACAATCCGCGCATCAAAATACCAATTTTTGGCAATGGCGATATTGATAGCCCACAAAAAGCCCTAGAATACAAAGAAAAATTCGGTTTAGACGGTATGATGATTGGTCGTGCTGCGATTGGATACCCATGGATTTTTGATGAAATAAAGCACTATTTCCAAACGGGTGAACTCCTAGCCCCACCGACGATTCAAGATCGCTTAGAAGCGGCTAAAAACCATCTGATTTGGTCGATGGAATGGAAAGGAGAGCGCTTGGGTATTGTAGAAATGCGTCGCCACTATACCAATTACTTCAAAGGTATCCACAGTTTTAAACCACATCGCCTGAAATTAGTTACTACAGATGACGTAACGGAGTTACTGAACTTATTTGACCAAATTGCTGAAGAATACAAAGATTATGTGATTGGTGAGTAGTGAGTGGTGAGTAGTGAGTAGTGAGTAGTGAGTAGTGAGTGGTGAGTGGTGAATAATGTACATCCCTAAATATGGTTGACCGTTTTTAAACATTAACTTCATTATTAAATATAGTAATAAATGGTTTGGAAAA
>NZ_JACAKI010000059.1:0-969 GCF_030326445.1 Myroides sp. DF42-4-2 | reverse complement strand
AACCTGTGTTGGTGGTTCATCTCTCCATTGGTCGTTTATGCCCGGGGGTAATACAATAGGCGGAAATTCTGGTTCTACTTCTTCTTCTTCTGGTTCTTCTCGCAGTTTGGACGGTATCTCTAAATCACAAAATTGAATGTAAAACCCTCCTTCTATAGTTCGAAACAAATATTTTACCGCACAATTAAAAATCCACGCGATTGGGCTTTACAGCTAACGCACGGATTGACGCGCGATCGGAGAGGTTGGGGTGGTTTATCTACTCTTTGTCGATTACTACTACTTTTTTAGTAATTCTATTTTCTTCAGTTATATACCTATAAAGTGGTTCCCCATTATTATCATATTTTCCTTCTATTGGGGCTGTAAAAATCACTTCATCTACAACATACCCATCTAAATAGTGTATTCCTGCCTCAGAAAACTCAATTTCACCAATTGGAATTTCTCTATTATTAAGAGCTCCTAAAGTATCTAAAACGCTATTCTTAAGGGTCTCAAAATCGTAGTTAATATTTTTTGTTCTCTTCATACACATATAAACATATCTTTTATAAATTTCATCATCAAAACTGGTTGTTATCGTGTCTAAATCACTAAAATACAACACCTCACAATAATGAGATTCACCTACATAAACTGTATCAGGATATTTGAAAGTAAATTTAAAAGATTCATCATCTTCATCTAATTTCTGAATATCTTTTTTACAGGAAATAAATCCGCCAAATAAAATTATTATCAAAAAAAAATGCTTTGTCATCTTCTATTTCTAAGTTTATTATTTATACTATCTGCTTTAAGTTGGAACCTCTGTTTTATTGAAGCTTGTTCTTGCTTTAAACTAGATGTACTTAATGTATTAACCATTGTATCTTTTTTATACCGAGTGTGTACTGTAGCACCAGCTGCACTCCCTCTTTCTCCTATGGGTCCAGCAACTTTATAATCATACAGCGATATTATTTC
>NZ_JACAKI010000058.1:0-1072 GCF_030326445.1 Myroides sp. DF42-4-2 | reverse complement strand
ATATTACTTCTTCATTTCATCTGCAAATGCATAACGGAAATGGAGATCCAGTTGGAACTCCCCCAGAGTGGAGAATCCAGTGAAATTGACCACCTAATTCCGTTAAAAGTGATCACTTAATTCCGGTGGAAAGTGACCACCTAATTCCGGTGAAATTGACCACCTAAAAAACCAAGTTAAAACATGTCTAAATATCTTAGCTAAAATGCAAGAGATATGGCTAATAAAAAGATCGACATGTTACAATTAAAACAACTACTACGTCTATATACTCAAGGAGTAAGTAAACTTCAAATAAGTTCCCAATTAGGTCTTTCACGTAATACTGTTAAGAAATATATTACTCTCTTTACGACTTCAAAATTCACTTATGAAGAGATAAAAGAATTAAATGATACAGATATAGAAGATTTATTTGACACTAAAGAATTGGATTCTGATGAAAAAGAAGCAATCTTGTATAAATATTTCCCTTACTTTACTAAAGAACTACTTAAAACGGGAGTAACAAGACATATCTTGTGGCAAGAGTACCTTTTGAAACATCCTGAAGGTTATCGTTATTCTCAATTTTGCTATCATTTGCGAACTTGGCAGAAAAAAACATCTCCTTCTTTACCCAAGCAACACAAAGCTGGAGATAAGATGTTTGTTGATTCCACAGGGAAAAAGTTGTCTATTATTGATAAATCTACAGGAGAAATAACTTCTGTAGAAGTATTTATTTCTATTCTTGGTTCAAGTAGAATGACTTATGTAGAAGCCAGTCTAACTCAAAATACAGAAGATTTTATATCAAGTCTCACCAATTCCTTACATTTTTATCAAGGAGTCCCACTTGCCATTGTACCTGACAACTTAAAAGCAGCTGTAACTAAAAGTGATAAATACGAACCTAAAATAGCTCATAATCTTCAAGACTTTGCTCTACATTATAACACAACTATTTTACCCGCAAGAAGTTATAAGCCAAAGGATAAAGCCTTAGTAGAGAATGCAGTAAAAACAATCTATACTCGTGTATTTGCTCCTCTTAGAAATAGAGAGTTCTTTAGTTTGCAAGAACTAAATC
>NZ_JACAKI010000057.1:0-1095 GCF_030326445.1 Myroides sp. DF42-4-2 | reverse complement strand
TCATTGGCAATCTCTAAAGGTGGTTTGATAGGCTCTTGAGCACTTAGACTTTGCGTGGATAATAATCCACCCAATAACAGACTTAAATAAACCTTTCTTATTTTCATTGTGTGTTTTTTAATCAATTAGAAATAACGGGATGAACTAGAAACTTTCTTAGACAAGAAAATGTCATACAACACCATGAACTCATGGGATCCTTTTGCTACTTTATTGATGTCTGACGTCACGTAATCATAAGCATAACCTACGCGCAACTGAGGCGTAACTCGGTAGTTGATCATCCCGCCAACGGCATCATCTAAGCGGTAACTAATACCCGCCTCGATTTTATCCATATACATCACATTCATATTCACGTCGAACGATACAGGGGAATTAAGTGCGTATTTGATCATAGTTGAAGGTTTCAATTTCCAGTCTTGATCTAAATCAAATACATAACCTCCATTTAAGAACATATGGATCTCGCGTTGACCGAAGTCTTTTCCATCGTAATTCAGGTAATACTCTTTGATCAAGTTGGGAACTCCTAAACCAATGTAGTATTTATCAGTATAGTAGTAAGCTCCGATACCTGCGTTAAAAAGCGTTGATTTACTATCTGCGCCGAAGGCTGGGTCATTGGGATCAATCGTATAACCATCACCAACCTCAGAAAACAAGTTCGCACTGTGAAACGTAGCACCTGCTTTAATACCCAAGGCCAACTTGTGTACGCCACCTAACTCCAAGGTATAAGAGAAATCTCCATAGAGGTTGTTCTCAGTAACAGGGCCAATGCGGTCATTGATAAAAGACAATCCAACCCCAACTTTCTTACCAACTCGGCTGTTGATAAAGAATGTGCCCGTTTCTGGAGCTCCTTTAAATCCAGCCCATTGTTTGCGGTATAAGGCTCCCATAGAAACAGCATCCTTAGAACCAGCATAAGCAGGGTTAACAACACTCATATTGTACATGTATTGGGTGTACTGTGGGTTTTGTTGGGCCTTTGTCTCTAGGCAACTAAGCAGACTCAGTAAACCTAGTGTTAAATATATTTTTCTCATATACGATTTAATTTTTTACAAAGAATTGAACCAACTGTGTGAA
>NZ_JACAKI010000056.1:0-1192 GCF_030326445.1 Myroides sp. DF42-4-2 | reverse complement strand
GATGGACTAATAGTGTTGATTTGTCTAAAGAGAATAAAGAAGAATTGCTAAAAGAAGTTGAAGTATTTTATAAGGATTTAATACATCTTTACGAAAGTCAAGATGTTAATGGATTAGCAGGGAAGTATTATAAGAGACAATATGAAATAGCACAATCTCTATATCAGAATAAGGAATATAAATCTAAAGCTATAGTTAATGGTCTTGTAGAAGATGTTAACGAGAAAGCTCCCTTTATCTTCTTTGGTTACCAAATGAAATTTTATGGTAATGGAAAATTAGTCAAACTAGCCAAGATGGAAGATAAGTATTATCTTAATTTCTCTGCATTAATGAGAGAAGATAGTAATGGTGATGCGACACAATACTTTATGTATCTCCACCGCCCTAAGGCAGGAGCACCATTAGAAGTAATCCGTTAGTTATGCAGAGGAGTATATATGTTCTTCTTTTTTTGAACTTAGAAGTACGTAGTTGTGCTCAAAAGACAATAACAAAGTATGCCCCAGAGCAAGTACATCTTGAGTGTTCTAAATATTACACGCCAAGTGTGAATAATTGACTGATGGAATTCAACTACATGGACACAAATAATATAAAAAAAAATGATGAGATTAGAAGATATTGATGATTCATTTTATGTAGAGAATGATGTAAATGGGATAGTAACATACTATTTAGACCCGGAATTAACGAAGCCTTATACGGGAGTAATATATAATAAATGGCAAGGTAAGATAGAAAGTGAAGCAGAATTTATAGATGGTTTAAAAAATGGATTGGAGCATGTGTATAATGAAGAAGAAGAATTGATACTGATTAGTGAGTGTAGAGGAAATATTGAGTTTGGAATCTCAAAAGAATTTGAGAAGGGATACCTTACATCAGTAAGTATAAACTATAATGGTAGATTAGTGAAATATTTAGAAATAGGTCATAATTATGAGATAATTAATGTTCAAAAATTTTACTACGATGTAACTAAAGGGGACAAAATACCCGAAGGTGATAAGATAATAACTAATATGTCTTATGAAAGACTACCGAAGTATATAAGAATGTTGTTAGAACTATCTGATAAGGAATTGGTAGAATATGAGTTTAAAAGAGATAACCCTTATTTAAGACCTCCTTATAATATTTGAAGTCGTTGTAAGATTAAAAAATCTAAATATGATATTAGCAGTAGATG
>NZ_JACAKI010000055.1:0-1229 GCF_030326445.1 Myroides sp. DF42-4-2 | reverse complement strand
TGTAGGCTTCCCTAAAAATCGGACAGTTGTTAATTCGAAATTATTAACTTTAAACAAAACTGTCAAGTATGAAAACAAGTAATTTTAGTGAGAGCCAAATCATTAAAGCTCTCAAAGAAAATGAACAAGGAAGATCAGTAAGTGAAATCTCTCGAGAATTAGGTATTGATAAGAGCACGTTTTACTATTGGAGAAAGAAGTATGGAGGAATGGAAAAACAGGAGTTGAAACGTTTAAAAGAACTTGAAGAAGAAAATCGCAAGCTTAAACAGATGTATGCAGATGTTAGTTTAGACAATAAAATGCTCAAAGATATTCTGTCAAAAAAGTTCTAAGCCCATCTGATAAAATAGAAAGGGCAAAGTATCTGTTAGAGCAATATAAGTTATCCATTGTTCGTATTTGTTTATTAGTTGGACTATGCCGATCGATGTGGTATTATCAAAGTAAAAAAGATGATACAGAGGTCATTGATAAGCTAAATGAATTAGCAGAACAATACCCTACTCGCGGCTTTGATGAGTACTACAATAAGATACGCAGAGAAGGACTTATATGGAATAGAAAAAGAGTTCTACGCGTTTATCGCTTAATGAAGCTAAGTCTAAGACGAAAACATAAGAAACGTTTAATAACAAGAGTTAAACAGCCTTTAGAAACACCACAAGTACTCAATGAGTGTTGGAGTATGGACTTTATGAGTGACTTACTTACAGATGGCAGAAAAGTACGCGTTTTTAATGTATTAGATGACTGTAATAGAGAAGCAATAGCTATTGAAGCTGGATTAAGTTACCCTGCAAGAGCAGTCATAGAAACACTTGAAAACCTAAAACAAGAAATAGGTACTCCAAAGTATATTAGATGTGATAATGGACCTGAGTTTATCTCTAAAACCTTTGTAAATTGGTGTGAGAAGAATTTTATAGAAATTAAATATACTCAGCCTGGCAAACCAATGCAGAATGGATATATAGAACGTTTTAATCGATTTTTTAGAGAGGATATATTAGATGCTTTTTACTTCAATGATATCTACCAGTTACAAAGATTGGCTGATAAATGGAGAGAGGATTACAATTTTAACCATCCTCATAAAGCATTAGGAAATAAATCTCCTAAAGAATATAAACCCAGATTTGATGAAGAATTTAAATTCTTCATCAAATCTGAACATAATAAGAATTATTTGTCGAATTTAGAGGTGTCCTAAAATAGGGAAGCCTACA
>NZ_JACAKI010000054.1:0-1235 GCF_030326445.1 Myroides sp. DF42-4-2 | reverse complement strand
AAATCCCAGGACAAAGCAAGGGGATACTAAGTGATGCTACAAATGAGTATGCAACGGAAAAAGCAACGGAAAAAACAACGGAAAAAACAGAGGATTTAGTAGAAGAACAGGTACTTATTCACCCACAAGAGATAGAAAGCTTTACCTCTACAACCTATGGAACTGCTAGTAGTGTGATGAAGAAGTCATCCGCATATCAACATCAGATAGAAGGAATAAATAGCAGAGTAGACACACCACAGCGTTTAAGTCAAATCAGTAATATTAATACAGGTAATAGTGCTATTAGTAATGCGGCTGCTATATTGAATCACTTTATACCAGGAGTGAATCACCTGGTTGATTTAACCATAGTAGTAGAAGGAAAAGTGCTTAAAAACTATAAGAATTTTGAGCTTAAACAGAGTGTAAAGAAACACCATGAGTTTACATTGGAGCTCAGTCATGATGCCCTTGGTATAGAAGAGACTTACCAAATGAGTCAAGCACAAGATTTATTAGGAAAACGCATATTAGTGACTTTAAACTATAAAAATATCAAAGAAAAGCCAGAGCGAGATTTTTATGGAATCGTTACCGATGTTAGTTTTAAACAAGCTCAGGGTAGTCGTGGCTATCTTGTACTAAAAGGATACGGTCCGACCATATTACTTGATATGGCTCCTCATATTCAGAGCTTTGGCGGCTTAGAGCCAGAGTCCCTTAGTTCTATAGTACACAGTATATTAAAAGAAGGTTATGAGCGTAATGGCAAGTATAAGTCATTTATAAGGTCTAGTAAGAATTGTAATTTATCTTATTCATGTCAGTATAACGAGACTGCCTATAATTATCTAGCTCGTATGGCAGAGGCTTATGGAGAACAGTTTTTTTATGATGGAGAACAGTTGTATTTTGGAGATTTACCTGTTGGAGAAGAACCTATACAGCTGGTATATGGTAGAGATGTAGAAGATATCCAAATACGCATGCAAGCTCGTCATGTTAATAGACAACTATATGGATATAATAGTTATACCAATCAAAAACTAAGTGCAGCAGGTGAAACTAAACTAGATGTCAAGGGAACACTAGCCAAAGTAGCGTATCAGAAATCAGAGGATATATTCACAGCACCTTCCTTGCAATTAGCACCAATGAAAGCATCTACAGATCAAGATGTATTACAAGCTCAGAAAGGAGTTATAGGTAGTGAAGGACTTCATGTGTTTATAACCTCAGGCGTGACCACAGTG
>NZ_JACAKI010000053.1:0-1277 GCF_030326445.1 Myroides sp. DF42-4-2 | reverse complement strand
AACACATCGGCTACGTCACTGCTAAATTGAACTTTCGGTTCAATTTATCCGCCACTTCGCCAATGCGTTTCCCGTTACCTGCAAGCTGAAACCAAAAATCCGACAAAATAAAATGGTTGAAACATTGATAAAAACATTGCAACAAAAATATCTTATCAAAACAAACACAATTTCTAAACAAAAAGGTGGTTGGGCTTCTTTGGCTTATAAAATAGAAGATGAAAACGAGCATTTTTATTTTTTAAAAGTTTATGAAAAAAGTCGAAAATCAACTTCTTATTTAACGGAACACATCGACCTTTATCTTCCCATTGTGGATTGGCTTGATAATCAAACTCTGCTGAAAGGAAAAATCATTCGATTGATTAAAACGCAATCTGATGATTTTAGGTGCGAAGATGAAAATTATATATATGTTTTGTTTGATTACATTAAAGGAGAAACAGTTGGGGGAAAAAATTTAACCAAAGAACAAATAACTCAATTAGCCGAAATTGTCAGTCAGTTACATCATTTAAAAAAAACTCCTTTTGACCTTTCGCAGATTTCTGAAACATTTGACCTTTCGTTTATTTCTAAACTAAACAATTGGATAGACAAAAACCTTGACCAACTAAAAACGGAAATCAAAACGGTACTGCAACCTAATCTTTCAATTATAAAAAATCAAATCAACGAATGGTATAATTTATCAAATGCTTTAAAGGAAAAAGATTTAAAATATTGTTTATGTCATACAGATATTCATCATTGGAATCTTATCACAGACAAACAAAAATTATATCTTTTGGATTGGGAAGGAATAAAGTTTGCACCACCCGAAGCCGATATTTTCAGCATTTATCAGCAACCTTATTTTGATTTGTTTATCAAAAGATATTATGAACTCAATCCTGATTATCAGATCAATGAAACGGTTTTACAATATTATCTGACAAGTAGAAAACTTCAAGATATTTTTGAGTTTATCGAACAATTACAATTTGACGAACTCAATTCGGAAGAATACAAAATCAACTTAAACTATCTGAAAAAAGAAGTTGATAACATAATATCCAAACCTAAAAACACAGCCAGCAGGTAACAAGGGTTTTGCAAGAGCGGGGCGAAAATACTCCGTTGGAGATTTTCGCTATATTTGTAGCTTAGTGCTTCGGTCGATATTTTCTGCTGAAAATCCCCGCCCTCGCAAAGCCCAAACCGTTAGCGGTAATTTTACCAAACAGAATGTTGAACATAAAAAAATATAATCCGATGAAGCTATAAGTAACTGTCCA
>NZ_JACAKI010000052.1:0-1277 GCF_030326445.1 Myroides sp. DF42-4-2 | reverse complement strand
CTTCATTATTAAATATAGTAATAAATGGTTTGGAAAAAGTACTTTTTCCAAACCATTTATTTTCAAACTCAACAGGTGTCATTTTATCTATTGAATTATGAGGTCTGGTATTATTATACTGATTGACTGCTTTTTTGATCAATCTCTTTAGTTCACAAAAACTTTTGGGTTTCCAATATGCTAAATAATCATTTTTAATTGTTCTATTTATACGTTCAGCATAGGCATTATCTTGAGCAGAAAGAGCCATACTGATGTTTACTCCTTTGGTTTTCAATAATTGAATATATCCTTTATAGGTATACTGACTTCCTCTATCTGAATGATGGATTAAGGGAGGCGTATTGTACTTAAAAGCCATTTTCAAAGCTTCTATGTTGGCTTGCGCTCGCATATTATCAGACACATGATAACCTACTATTTTCTTAGTATATACGTCTATGATAAATACTGCATAATAAAACACATCTTTTATTCGGATGTAGGTTATATCCGATTGCCAGATGGTTGAAGGTGCATTTACTTGCATCCCTTTAATTAGATTTGGATAATAAATTTTGGAAGCTATCGTAGTTTTAATGTAATTTTTTCGTTTGTGTAAACGATACCCTAAGTTCATAAACACATCTATAAACTTATCTCTACCTATAAAACTGGGTTTTAAGGTATAGTACATCTTCTCAACCCCACAACCAGGATGTTCACGTCTTAAATCATCTGCTTCTAAGACTAGTTTAGATACTTCTGTATCAAAAACAGCTTGTTTTTTAGCATATTGATTTACTGCTTGTTTACTAATTCCAATAGTTCGATATAAACTATTTAAAGAATAGTTTATTTGCTCTTTTTCTTGACGGAACCAGGTGATTGCAGGGTGTTTGAATTTTTTATTATATCATAGTCTAATTCTTTACTGGCAATCTCTATAACTTTAGAATAGAAATCTACCTGAATTTGCTTCTGACCAACTATACGCTCTAGTTCTTTTACTTTTGCTTCTAGCTCCTTGACTTTGTTTGTGTTACTTGCTTTCATCTCTACAATTCTTTGACCTTGTTCATTAAAGATAGAAAATTTATAGATCCATCGGTAAATAGCTGAGTTAGGAATTTTGTATAAACGACTTAACTGAAGGACACTATAAGTCCCTTTTTCAAATAAACTAACAATCTCGCGTTTAAATTCTTCTGAATAAATACGATTTTTTTTGATTTGTTGAACGTTAACTTTCATAGGAAAATTGATTTTTTATGGTCAACCTATGTCAGGGACGTACA
>NZ_JACAKI010000051.1:0-1583 GCF_030326445.1 Myroides sp. DF42-4-2 | reverse complement strand
TACTACATCCAAGACGATGGAACAGAGGGAACTATTGATTGGTCGTCGATTAATACGACTAACGTAAGCTTTACCCTTGATGCCGATATGTTGACGGTGACTGATTCAGATGGGAACAAAGTACAGTTGGATGTTAAAGAGATTGCGAACAACTCTACCTTTATTGAAGAACTTGCACAAAATCAAGAGTTTGTAACTAAAATTACAAGCAATAACGAGTTCATCACAGAGGTAATCAACAAGCTAAAAGGTAAATACGGAAACGTTTACTACAATGTAGACGAGAACAGATTCTACTACATCCAAGACGATGGGACAGAGGGAACTATTGATTGGTCGTCAATTAATACCACAAACGTAAGCTTTACGTTAGATGCGGATATGTTGACGGTGACTGATTCCGATGGGAACAAAGTGCAGTTAGACGTTAAAGAGATTGCCAACAACTCTACCTTTATTGAGGAACTGACACAAAATCAAGAGTTTGTAACGAAAATTACAAGCAATAACGAGTTCATCACAGAAATTGTCAACAAATTAAAAGGCAAATACGGGAACGTATACTACAATGTAGACGAGAATAGATTCTACTACATCCAAGACGATGGAACCGAAGGTACTATAGATTGGTCTTCAATTAATACTACGAACGTAAGCTTTACCCTCGATGCGGATATGTTGACGGTAACTGATTCAGATGGGAACAAAGTGCAGTTAGACGTTAAAGAGATTGCCAATAACTCTACCTTTATTGAGGAACTTACACAAAATCAAGAGTTTGTAACGAAAATTACAAGCAATAACGAGTTTATCACAGAGGTAATCAACAAGCTAAAAGGCAAATACGGAAACGTATACTACAATGTAGATGAGAATAGATTCTACTACATCCAAGACGATGGAACCGAAGGTACTATTGATTGGTCTTCAATCAATACCACAAACGTTAGCTTTACCCTTGATGCGGATATGTTGACGGTGACTGATTCCGATGGGAACAAAGTGCAGTTGGACGTTAAAGAGATTGCGAACAACTCTACCTTTATTGAAGAACTTACACAAAATCAAGAGTTTGTAACGAAAATTACAAGCAATAACGAGTTCATCACAGAGGTAATCAACAAGCTCAAAGGCAAATACGGAAACGTTTACTACAACATTGACGAGAACAGGTTCTACTACATCCAAGACGATGGAACAGAGGGAACTATTGATTGGTCTTCAATCAATACGACAAACGTAAGCTTTACGTTAGATGCGGATATGTTGACGGTAACTGATTCCGATGGCAACAAAGTGCAGTTAGACGTTAAAGAGATTGCGAACAACTCTACCTTCATTGAAGAACTTACACAAAATCAAGAGTTTGTAACGAAAATTACAAGCAACAACGAGTTCATTACGGAGGTAATCAACAAATTAAAAGGTAAATACGGAAACGTATACTACAATGTAGATGAGAACAGGTTCTACTATATCCAAGACGATGGAACAGAGGGAACTATAGATTGGTCGTCGATTAATACGACTAACGTAAGCTTTACGCTTGATGCGGATATGTTGACGGTAACTGATTCCGATGG
>NZ_JACAKI010000050.1:0-1689 GCF_030326445.1 Myroides sp. DF42-4-2 | reverse complement strand
AACAATGATGAATCCCACTCTATCAGATCATTTACATTCTTCTCATCTGGCTTTGACAACTCAAAGTTTAATTTATAAACAGCCTGTGTAGAATCAAAATCTAATACCTTTACTTTATCATCAGATGTTATAAAGAACCTATATCCGTATCCGTTATATTTATATTCTGCACTGTCCATAGTCAAGATTATCTTAGTAGAATCGAATTCATTAAGAGGCGGAGATAATGTAGGAGATGAAAATATCTCTGTAATAACTGAAGTTCCATGATTGAGATCAGTTTTTGTAAGAGTAGGAGCATTTCTAAATCGAGATAAGGGCTTAAACATACAATAAACCGTATTACCATACATCTTAGTTTCTACAAAAAAATCCCTTCTATTTATAGAGTCAATAGTTTGTAATTCGTAATTTCTAATACGAATTACTTCTTTCATATTATCAGTAGTGTATTTATGAATATCAATCTGTCCAAATTTATCTAGATAAAATATCAAACCGCCCTGTTCACTCCTGAATACATCAACAATTCTCATGGCACTTCTTAAATCTCTTGTATTAAAATATGGGATATAAGAAATTAACACTTTTTTACTAATTCTAAACTTATCAATTGTTTTATTTTCTGTCCCCTTTAAATTAAACTCCCAATAATAATACAAATCATCAGTATTAATGAAGCACTCTACTGTATTATTTTCATCAAATTGTTTACTATAAATTAATTCTTTTTCCATATAAAATACTTTTTTAAACTGACTTACAACTACTTGGCTAAACAAAATAATAAACCAAAATAATATTCTCCTATAACTCATCTTAAAATACTTCATAAAATCCACCAGTTAATTCTTTTTCCATATTATATGTAATTGTTTTAAATTTATACTGACATTTACTAGGTATTCTTGTATTTAAGTCACAAGGGTCTATGTATACTCCATTTAGGGGTTTATATTTTATAGCTTCAATTAAAGGATAATTGGGACTATTAGATATTGACAGTACACCACTTAAAGCCTCGTTAGTATAATCATGTAAAAGTTTATCAGAAGATTCATAACCCTTTGTTGAAAACACTCCATATGAAGGATCATAATAATTAGTATTGTACAATACAAAAACATGATCTCCAAATAAACCTAATGGAATATTCATAAGATCTTGTGCTCTTTGTTTAATATCCTCAGGTGCTAAAGGATCTTGTATCCTCCACTCTTTAACCAACATAGCACAATTTTTATACATAAGACTATCATTTTCGTCTTTTTTAGGCTTAATTATTAACATAAATAATTTACCTTTAAACAACTTCGTTGATTGTATTTTACAAATATCCATTAAAAAATCACTCCATTCTCCACAACGAGCTTCTCCAACCTTTAACAAATATCTAACTCCTCGAAATTTAAACATACCATAGGCATGTAGAGAACTTGTATTCCTCCAATATCCCATAGCTCCTTTTATACGAGCTCTCTCTACATTTAATGTCCTTATATACTCAAATACTTTAACAACTATCTCATCTGCATTATCTGCATTATCTGCATATTTACACCCCATATATAATAAAGTTTCCATTACAAAGAGTCTATCAGGGTGATTACCTACAAAACTGATCATCACTTGATCTCCCTCTTCTGGTATAGCTACAAACCCTCTGTTAGAACCTACCTTATCACTACT
>NZ_JACAKI010000004.1:47935-185910 GCF_030326445.1 Myroides sp. DF42-4-2 | reverse complement strand
ATTTTTTTTGATTTGTTGAACGTTAACTTTCATAGGAAAATTGATTTTTTATGGTCAACCTATGTCAGGGACGTACATGGTGAGTGGTAAGTGGTAACAGTTTACGGTTTGCAAATCGAGCAAAGCACAAAGAGCAAAGAGCAAAGAGCAAAGAACAAAGCACAAAGAGCAAAGCACAAAGCACAAAGAGCAAAGAGCAAAGAGCAAAGAACAAACAACAAAAAAAGTCTACTTAAAAAAACAACTTTCCTCTCTCCAAGCGAATTAAGTGATTTGCTTCCATCTCTTTAATTGTGCGAATCACTGTTTCTACGCGAAGTCCTGTCATATCCGCTATTTGCTGGCGGGTCAAATCTACATAAAACTCCTCCGTAAGCTCTTTGTGCTGTGTTTTGATATAGTTTAACAAGGTGAGTATTCGCTTCTCCGAATCATTTGACGAAATATCAGGCGCCATAATAGACTTATAGTACAAACGGGAAGACAAGGCTTTTAATACGCTAAAACAACTTGATTTTTCACGCTCGAGTAAGGTGTAAAAATCGCGTTTATGAATGAGTATTATACTTGTTGGCTGCAAGGTAACAGCATTAGCAGGATAGTTCACCTCACAAAAAAGAGGAGGCTCTCCAAAGCTTTCTCCATCAGTAAACAACCCTTGAATAAACTCTTTACCGTCTTCGTTATAGTTATTCATTTTAACGCGTCCATGCATAATTTGAAAGTAATAGCGAGGTTCCTCTCCCTGGGTAAACACGGTTTCACTCTTGTCAAATTCTTTAATAAAACCGCAATAGCGCAATAAAATAGCAGGATCAATCATAGTAAGGTGTATTCGATGTATGCGACCTTAAATTTACGCTATTTTTCACTATGTTTATAGGATAATTCGGCTAAAACAACAGAAGTAAATAAGATCAAAACAGAGGTAAGTAGCAGCACATAAAGTAGTTTCAAATGCGGTTGTTTTTTTGTAAATTCGCTTAATCACGTATATACAAAAAACAGTGCTCCCTTTCGAGGCTAACCACTCATCCTACACCTATGAAGATTTTAGTAATTGAAGACGAAAAAGAACTGCGTGCGATTATGCGAGAATCGCTAGAAAAAGAACTTTATGTAGTTGAAGTTGCAGCAGACTATAAAAAGGCCATGGAAAAATTAATTGGTTACGACTACGATTGTATTTTACTGGACATTATGCTTCCCGATGGCAATGGCATGGATCTCTTGCGCGAAATTAAAAGAATGGAAAAAGAAGATTCTGTCATCATTATATCAGCCAAAGATTCCATTGACGACAAAGTAATGGGCTTGGAACTGGGAGCAGATGATTACCTAACCAAACCTTTTCACCTGTCTGAACTACTCGCTCGAATAAAATCTGTCCTCAGACGCAAGCACCAACAAGGGTTTCAAAGCGTGAAGTGGAATAATATCGAAATCTTTATTGACGAACGCACTGTCAAAGTAAACGACATCCCCATGGTGTTGAACAACAAAGAATTCGAGCTGTTGTATTACTTCGTAGTCAATGCCAATCGACTCGTTACCAAATCGTCTTTAGCCGAACATATATGGGGCGATAATATGGATGAGGCAGACAGCTATGACTTCGTTTATTCCCAAGTAAAAAACCTGCGCAAAAAACTGAAAAGCCATCAGGCGGCAGTCAACATTCAATCGGTCTACGGAATGGGCTATAAACTAGAAAATGAGTAAAATGAAGCTACACAATTATATGTTGGGCTACTTATCTGTTGGTATTATCTTTGTACTAACCGCCTGGGTATTGATTTTTTATGCCTTTATGATGGACGAAGTATACGACAATATTGACGATGGCTTAAAAAACAACAAAACCGAAATCATAAAAAAGGCATATACAGATCCTCAAGTAGAAAGCTTTATTTCCTTTGGAAGCAGTGGCTTTCGAATTACACCGTTAGCCCCAGGAAAATACTCCAAAAAAAATGTGTTCAGCACAGAAATGATCTACATGGATGCCGATGACAATGAGGAGCCTGTACGCACGTTGACCACCACTTTTGTCGATCAAAAAGGAGATAATTATCAACTGGAAATACGCACCTCTACAATCGAAGCTGATGATTTGTTGCGCGATTTTGGAGTGGCTGTATTGGTACTTTACGTTGTTTTATTACTCAGCATTTACCTCATTAATCACTTTATTCTGCGCCGTGCGGTTTGGAATCCTTTCTATCGCCTGCTAAACAACCTGAGAACCTATACCTTAGGAGAAAAGATAAGCACCGTCGAAACCCAAACGCCCATCAAAGAATTTACTGATCTACAACAAGAAATCAATAAAATGATCCTGCGCATTGAGCAAATGGTCGAACAGCAAAAAACCTTTGTTTCCAATGCAGCACACGAGTCCCAAACTCCTTTAGCCATTATCAGTAATAAACTCGAATTACTCGTAGAAGCCGAGGGATTAAATGAACGTCAAATCAATCAAATTGGCTCCATTCATCAAAGTTTATCGCGTCTGATTAAACTCAATAAATCTCTTTTAATGCTGGCGAAAATTGAAAACAAACAGTTTCAACCCCAACAAGAAATAGATCTCAACCAAATTGTAAGGGATATTGTCGAAGATTTTGAGGATTTCTTCTCTTACAAAAGTATAACCGTTAGCCTTCATGACTCGGGAGCTTCCTTTGCTATCTTGATGGACAAAGGGCTCGCCATCACCTTGGTCCAAAACCTGCTCAAAAACGCCTTGATGCACAATATCCCCCAAGGAAACATCAGCGTTGATCTTCAACATAATAGCTTTTCAATTGCCAATACTAGTGCACAATATACAGCACTCGATGAAACAGTAATCTACAACCGTTTCTTTAGAAGTACAACCAATGAAGAGTCTACGGGATTGGGCTTGTCTTTAGTGCAAACCATTATTAAAGTAACGGAATCACTACAGATGCAGTACAGCTTCGATAAACTACATCGCTTTACGGTTTATCGCGAGACTAAGACAAACCACGCAAGATCTAACAAGACAAAAAAATAAACACACCTCATAAAGTTTCCTTTATTGAAGTGTGTTTGACATAACATTACATAAAGTTGATCCTACGCTAAAATAAGATTGCGTTTACTTCGCATATTCTTTTTGTCCCTTGATGTATAGAGCTCCCTCTTTTCCATCATAGGTATAAGTTGCATCCGCGTAGATATGCCCTTCTTTTTTATCTAAGATCAATACCTCTTGTTCTTCCGTTGGAAGAAATACTTGCAATTTGGATTGATCGTCATTAAATACAACGAAAGCACTAAGTAGGGTACCTCCCTCCTCTTTTACCGGATTTAAACGAAGACCTTGTTCAAACAAACGCAGGCAAGTTTGATTCAGTTCACTCCAAGTTTCACCCGCAGCCGTCATACAGCCGTGTTCATCTTTTGATCCTCCTACATTCAGTGGTTGTGTTGACGTTTCCGCTTGTTGTTCTTCTCCCGTTGCGGCTTGCGCTTTTTTAGCCGTATTGTTACAACCTACAAAAGCAACAACACACAAGGATAACATCCATCTTTTTCTCATCTCTTTTCTCTTTTAATTTTTTCCGAAAAAAAACGAACTACAGTTCGTTGTACAACAAACCATTCAACTTCGTTTCCATTAGCATACAAGATACAAAATTTTATAAAAAAAATGCCATTTTTTCAAAAATGATTGCTGATAGAACAATACATACCTCCCATATTTAAAAAATATAACACAAAAAATGATAAGAAGATAAGGGCAAAAATGATTGTTTTTTTTGCTTATTCCCAATTCTTTCCAGATTCTATCCCTAGCTTTGTCCTATAAACAAAAAAGAAATAGCCATGAAAACATTTAAAACAGTAATTGCGGGAATCTTCACTGCCATCGTCATGTTGACTAGTCAATCGACATTAGCTAAAGACATTATCATTACAAAAAGTGAATTGCCGAAGAAGGCACTTGCTTTTATGGATACCCATTTCAATTCCAAAACGATTCAACTCGTTGAAAAGGATGTTGATTTTCTATCCGTATCGTATAAGGTAACCTTTACAGATCGAATTGAAATCGAATTTGACCAGTCTGGCGATTGGGAAGAAGTAGATGGAAACAAAAATCCGTTGCCGACTACTTTTTTATTAGAGCCTATAGTAACTTATATTAAAGCAAATTACCCAGAAGCACAAGTAGTAAAAGTGAGTAACGAAAGACGCATTTATGAAGTAGAACTCAACAATGGGCTAGAACTTGAATTTTCAAAATCAGGGCAATTCAAGCGTATTGACTACTAACAAAACAAATTAAAATACCATGAAAAAGAAATTAATTGCACTCGTTCTATTTGGAGCCTTAACCTTAGGAGTTACAGCTTGTAGTAGTGACGACAATACCTCGACAAAAGTTGAACATGTTACCCTAGATCAATTGCCTGGAAATACCAAAAAATTTATTGAGACTACATTTCCTAATGCGGTGATTGTACAGGCAACTAAAAAAAGCACCCCCAATTATTACGGGACGTTTTATCAGTTAACTTTAGACAATAATATCTCCATTGACTTTGATAAATCAGGCAATTGGACAGAAATTGAAACTAGAAATAACACGGCCCTTCCTGAAGCTTTTCTCGCTCAAGAAGTACCGTTAATCTTAGCGTATGTAAACGCAAATTATCCCGATAGTTTCCTAGTGGAACTAGACAAAAATGCAAGAGGTTTTGAAGCTACCCTAAACAGTGGTTTGGAATTGATTTTTAACGCCAAGCAAGAATTTGTAGGACTAGATTTAGATTTAGACCGAGACGAAGAATTGATCAATGAAGACCAATTGCCGAGCGCCGCTAAGCGCTTTCTAACCGAGCATTTCAGTCAAGCTAGCATTGTTTTAATCAAGAAGGAAGTAGGCAGACAAACGACCTACGACGTATACCTGAGCAACGGATTCAACATTGAATTTGACCAACAAGGAGCGTGGACTGAAATTGAGAGCAAGCAAGACAACGAAATTCCATCAGTATTACTACCTCCTGCCTTAATTACTTATGTTCAGCAGCACTATAGCGATTATAAGCTCGTGGGAGTGGAGAAAAACAGACAAGGTTTTGATGTTGAATTAAAAAAGGGAAGACAAGAAGTTGAACTTCTTTTTGACCAAGAGGGAAATTTTTTACGAATAGACCGATAAGCCACTGGAAATACTTAAAATCGGATTAAAATAGAGGGACTGTCTAAAATTAGACAGTCCCTCCTGTTTTAGGTATATGCTGTTTGTTTTAAATCCCACAGCTGGATCATGAAAAAAGTGCAGTGCTACTTGCACTTTTTAGGATTTATAGGATAATTAAATGGTGAAAACGCGCTGTTTTCACAAGTGATAACTAGCTCATAATTTCGGAGGGGGCAAAGCCAAACACCTCGACGAAAGCGCGGTAAAAAGAAAGTCGGGTATTAAACCCACAGAGCAAGCTCAACTCTTCAACGGTATAGTTTTCTTCATTGTCTTTGATCATGAGAATAGCGTATTCCACCCTCAAGCGGTTGATGTACTGTTTAAACGTCAAAGAGGACGATTCTTTAAAAAACTCTAGGAGTTCAGCTTTGGGAAACCCCAGGATAATAGTCAATTGTTCTAAGTTTAATACGGGATCCAAAAACAACCGACTTTCAATCAATTTAGCGGTCATCACTTGGCGAATTTCGTGCGTCCGGCATTCGATGGATTCTTTTTCCCCAACAGAAGTCCGATCCAACTGAAATACATCCGATCTTATCCCGTATTGCGTAGACCATATGGACATCTTCTCCTTATTGGGAATCGATACATCGAGAGCCATCGCACCGAATAAACTAGAGGCTTCGCGTTCCATTTGCCCCGTGATCCTAGAGCGGCTTAGACTAAATTTGGCGTAAACAAATTCTTTTAACTCATTTAAAAAGGCGATAAACAGCAAGGATAGTCCTGTAAAATAAAACAAGAAGTTAAGGTAGCTAAAAAGTGGAAACCGATAGAGATAAGCAATCATAAATGAAATCGAAACGCAAAATAGTGTGACGATATAAAAGGCAATGTATTGCTTTAATCCAGAGGATACCCTCCCCCCTATCAAACACCAATAGCCATAACAACCATAGACAAATGAAAGTACACTAATCAAGAGTATTACCTCATAACGAAGAAAAATCCAGGCGACCGAAGTTTCATCAAGGAGCAATTGAAACACATAAAAGAGCACTAAAAGCACGACTACAACACAGTGAACAAACTGTTTGATGCGTTTGATCTTTAACAAGTATACTAAGCCAGCACCCTGCAACAAAAACAAAAGGGCTAGAAAACTAGAACTCCTATCGCTATACCCATAATAATCAACCAGATACAACACTACATTTAAACCAAATATCGCACTGCAAAAGCGGAATACGTTCGCTCTCTGTTTATTAGTATCCCCATTTAACCAATAAAAGAAAGCATAAACAACATAACATACAAACAACCAAATCATACTATCCTTTTCTTTTTTCTATTATTACACGATATTCTGCAGGGCTAAACCCGGTAATATCTCTAAAATACTTATTAAAGGTATTGACGGATTTAAAACCACATTCTTCCGCAATAGCCATTAACGTCCAATCCGATTTAAGGGCCAGTAATTTCAACGCTTCCATCACCCGATAAAAAGCAACCAATTTGTAAAAACTAGTATTCAAATGCTTGTTGATCACATAACTCGCCTGTTGCGCATGGCTATGAGGCAGATGCAAACACAGCATCTCCAAACTAAAATCAGGCCGTAAAAACGCTTTTTCAGTTTCAAAAAAATCGAGAATCTGTTCGGCTAATTCTTGATTTCCAAACGTCAAGCGAAATGTTTCCGATTCTATTTCTACTTTGTTCTGCCCGGCAATTTCCTTCTCCTCTTCTACCTCCCAATACCCCTTTGAAAGTGTGAAAGTATCTGATGCGCACTCTTTTTGCTGTTTCTTGTAAAACAAATAGGTAAACAAGGATAACACGAGCAATAAATATTGAAGCCCTACTTGTACATAACCCAATACAAAAACCAAGTCAGGGATTTTTATTTTGAAAAAATAACCTTGTACGTTGAGTAGCAAAAGGTAGACAACAAAAGAAAAATGCGTAATAAAAATATAAGATTCAATCGCTTTTAAGGATCTATTTAAGTGTAAGCGATGAAAGTAAAAAAGACCAAAATACACAATGCCAAAAAAATTATTCAAGGCAATCAGAATCCAAAGCGGTATGGGAAGAAAACTCAACACAAGTAAAACAACGGATAAACTAAACATTTGGGTTATTTGCGTTTTCAGCACAACATCTGGTGTATCATCTACCAGCCTAAACAACTTCAAACTAAACACAATCGCAAAAAAATTGATTATGTATACGGTGTCATGTTCAATCAACGCATTGTAATAATTCATGCTCAGTAATAAAATAAATATACCAAACAATAAATAGTAGAATCGCTCAGTTTGTAAACTTGTATTCCAATCGTACAACTTCATCATAATTTATTTTTTTAATCCATAGGATGGCATCTTGAAAATAAGTTTAGCTCATTAAGTTATACCCTACTATAAAGCTAAAACAAACCCCAAAAACCGTCCCTTCCTCATTAGTAAATAAAACTAACCCCCACAGTTAAAAGAAATATAATATTTTTTTGTTAATTTTTAGATATACTAAATATTACCTAAATTAATTTCACTTTTTATACTTTTTTATCGTATTTAATTGATTTCATTTAAACAAATTTAACTTTTGATATGTTAATATATGTATCAAAACACGTATAACATCATCAAAAAAAACAATTGAAACACCATTTAACATTGTTTTTTTATAATTAAATTATCTGTAATAAACCAACGCGATCAACAACAATTATTTAAAATATAAACACAAAAACAACAGATTAAGACAGTAAACGTATTGTACTACAACTATAAAAGTAAACTCTCTCCCTGCCCGAAGCGTCGATACCGAAGCAAAAAACACCAATAGAAGTACAGCTACTAAAACGTTGTTGCAAATAAGGTTCTAGGATCCCGAATAGCGTCCTATTTTGTAACATAGCAGTAAAGCATCAATGCTATATTACATACTGTAAAACAGTCTAGGAAAAACCATACTGAACGAACAACATTTCTTTGATCGTCACACAATAGAGGAAAATCAACAGTAAAAAGGACAATACGTGAATCGCAAACCACCTAAACAATAGCGGAATACGCAAAAAACCACAATCAGAATAAAATAAAATTAACTTTTTTATTTGCTAAACTATTAAAAAGCTTATTTTTGTCCTACAATTAATAATACCCAAAATTTAATACTGTGGAAAACGCAAATGCAATTAAACTAATTAAGTTAATACAATCTGATTTAGTTACAAATGGTCTTGTGGTGGATCAAATCGTTCCAAACCTTAAGAAATTAAGAGAATATGCTCTACTAGAAGAAGTACCTACCCTAGTCAAATCAATTAGACTTACGTACGAGCACATTGAAAACAATAATGGTTTTTTCATTGCTATTCCAAATGACGAGCCGATAGACGAGGAAGACGTTGTAGAAAACGAAGCCGTTGTCGCTCAAAATGACATTGAAAGCTTACAATACTTATTGTCGCTTTTCAAAGATCCAACGAATAAGCACAATCTTGCTGATTTAAAAGAATATAATGCTAAACTATTAGCCTAACGGATAGAGGCTGTCTAAACAGCTTTACAAAGTTAAACCCCACCGATCGGTGGGGTTTTTTTATGCAACAGGCCAAAGCCTACGCCCTCTTACAAGGCTATTTTTTTTAGGCTGTTTCTTTAGGCAGCTCGTAGTTTTGCCCTATTCGATCACTAGAGTTTGTTCCTGTTTCCTTTAGGTTTACGTCCTATTCCGACCAATAGGCGTGCATGGTGAGTCCATCATGCGTCCATTAATACAGCAACTTTAAATAGACTCACCATGGACGCACCATGGACTCACTATGGACTCATCTCCTAGGAAACTTAAAGAAGAACTCCTACAACTGTAAAAAGAACCCCCGTTTTTTATGAAATATTTAGCATTAATCGCCAGCTAAATATTTGAATTAATCGGCATTAGCCCTATTTTAGCACCCATAAATTTAACACTATATACTATGGTTAATCTATTTAGGATTACAGCATTCTTAGAAGGGGTTTCTTTACTTCTATTATTATTCATTGCAATGCCTTTAAAATACATTTGGGACAGCCCCTATATGGTGCAAAAAGTTGGTATGGCACACGGGATCTTATTCATTGCTTATATTGTTTTCGCATTTTTAATCAAAAATGAGTTAAAATGGTCAAACAAAACACTCTTTTTTGTATGTTTTGCTTCAGTAATCCCATTCGGAACCTTCATTATAGAGAAAAAGATTAAAAGAGAATTCAATCAATAAATCGACTCAAACATAAATAATTTTCAAATTAAGAGGCGAATTACAACAATTCCGCAATAAAAACTAGTTTATATTGAATATCAAACAAACTAAGGATTTTTAAAAACATTGTATTTTTTTTATAAAAAATGTGTATTTAAAAACTTTATAGTATATTTGCCTCGTAAACGAAACAATAATAGCTATTACGATAGCTGACAAGTGAAAGTAAAAATTAAATTATGAAAAAAATCACATTATCTTTATTAGCACTTACAGTAGGTATTTGTGCTAATGCTCAAGACAAGCCATATAATAAGTGGTCAGTTGATTTGAATGCAGGTTTTGCAAAACCAGCAAGAACATTAAGTCCAGGGTACACTGCTGAGACTTTCAAAAACTTACATTTAGATGGTGGTGTTAGATATAGCATCAACAATAAAATTGGTGTTAAAGGTTCATTTGGTTATGATAAAATTGACAACTGGACAAACAGCAACTTAAACGCTCAATCTGATTACTATAGAGCAAGTTTAGAAGGAGTTATTAACTTAGGTAGAGTTTTAAACTTCGAAAACTGGACTAAAACTTTTGGTTTACAAGCTCACGCGGGTGGGGGATATTCTTGGTTAAACGGGGATAACTTCTCAGGTTCTGACAAAATGGGTCATTTAATGGCTGGTTTGACAGGTCAAGTGAAGCTTCACTCTAGAGTAGCTTTAAACGCTGACTTTACAGTTATTCAAAATACACAACAAGATAGAAACTGGGACGGTGTTAACGCATCAAACCGCTCTGTATTCCAAGGAACAATGTTCAACGCTACAGTTGGGGTATCTATCTATTTAGGTAAACACGCTCAACACGCTGATTGGTATGCTGAAGAGTCTCAAACTAAAAACGAAATCAACGCTTTAACTAACAGAATCGATAATATCGAAGCAATGTTAGTTGACACAGATAACGATGGTGTAGCAGACTACTTAGATTTAGAACCAAACACACCAGCTGGTGCTTTAGTTGATTCTAGAGGTAGAAATATCGACAAAAACAACAACGGTATCGCAGACAATATCGAAGCTTATTTCCAAGAAAAATACGGAAATACTACGAGCATGAACGCTGATGACGCTGCAATGGTTAAAGAATTAATCAACAAAGGTTACGTAGCTGTTAATTTTGATTTTGATAAAGTTCAACCTACTTCTTTAGAAGGTATCAACTTCATCATTTCTTATATGAAAAACAATCCTTCTGCTTCTTTAGAAGTTAGCGGATATGCTGATTCAACAGGAAACAAAGACTACAACCAAAAATTGTCTACAAGACGTGCAAACGCTGTAAGAGATCTATTGGTTAAAGCTGGAGTTCCTGCTGGAAAAGTTACAGCTAAAGGAAACGGTATCGATGGTACTCAAGCTAAAAACGTTGCTAGAAGAGTAATCTTCAAAGTAAACTAATTAGCTCTTACTTTATAATAGAAAGCACAAGCCTAAAGCTTGTGCTTTTTTTGTTTAAATGTGTACCTTTGCATTCAAATAAGTAGTTATGAAATTTGATTTAAAATCTGATTATAGTCCCACCGGTGATCAACCAGAGGCAATTGCTCAATTGACTCGTGGCATATTAGATGATCAGAAGTATCAAACGCTCGTTGGTGTTACAGGATCGGGTAAAACCTTTAGTGTTGCCAATGTCATTAAAGAAGTACAACGACCTACCCTTGTTTTGGCACACAACAAAACGCTGGCTGCTCAATTGTATTCGGAATTTAAAAGCTTCTTTCCTGACAATGCCGTCGAGTATTTCGTCTCTTATTACGACTACTATCAGCCGGAAGCTTTTATCCCCGTTACGGGTCAATACATTGAAAAAGATTTATCGATTAATGACGAACTGGAAAAGCTGCGTTTAAGCACCACTTCTACCCTGCTCTCAGGCAGACGTGATGTATTAGTCGTTGCCTCTGTTTCCTGCTTATACGGTATTGGAAACCCCGTAGAATTCCAGAAAAACGTTATCTCAATCGAACTAGACCAAGAAATTAGTCGAACCCAACTCTTACACCGCCTTGTACAAAGCTTGTACGCGCGAACAGAAGCCGACTTTCTACCGGGTTATTTCAGAATAAAAGGAGACACGATCGAAGTGTTTCCCAGCTATGCCGATCACCCCTATCGCATCCACTTCTTTGGCGATGAAATTGAAGCCATTGAAGTATTTGACGCCACAACAGCACAGGTAATTGAAAAATTTACCCGCTTAAATATTTACCCAGCTAATATGTTTGTGACCTCCCCTGATGTGCTAAACAACGCCATTTGGGAAATACAACAAGATTTAGAAAAACAAATTTCCTACTTCAAAGAAATAGGAAAACACCTCGAAGCCAAACGATTAGAGGAAAGAACAAATTTCGACTTGGAAATGATGAAAGAATTGGGCTATTGTTCGGGTATTGAAAACTACTCCCGTTACTTAGACGGTAGAGCTCCTGGCACCCGCCCCTTCTGTTTATTGGATTACTTTCCTGACGATTACCTCATGGTAGTCGACGAGAGTCACGTCACCATTTCTCAAGTACACGCCATGTATGGCGGTGACCGTTCTAGAAAAGAAAACCTCGTTGAATATGGCTTTCGATTGCCCGCTGCACTAGACAATAGGCCATTGAAATTCGAAGAATTCGAAAGCATGCAAAATCAGGTCATCTATGTTTCTGCAACACCTGCAGACTATGAGCTACAAAAAAGCGAAGGGATTATCGTTGAACAGCTCATACGCCCCACAGGTTTACTAGACCCCATTATCGAAGTGCGCCCTACGGAAAATCAGATTGATGATTTAATTGAAGAAATTCAACAACGCGTAGACGTCGATGAACGCATATTGGTCACCACCTTAACCAAGCGCATGGCCGAAGAACTTGCGAAGTACTTTACCAAAATGGGCATTCGCTGTCGCTATGTACACTCTGACATCGATACCATCGAACGTGTAGAAATCATGCAAGACCTGAGAAAAGGTCTCTTTGATGTACTTATTGGAGTCAACCTACTACGCGAAGGACTAGACTTACCCGAAGTATCCCTTGTAGCTATTTTAGACGCCGATAAGGAAGGATTTCTGCGCAGCCATCGCTCACTCACTCAAACTGTGGGTAGAGCCGCTAGAAACGTCAATGGAAAGGCCATTATGTATGGAGATAAGATTACCGCAAGTATGCAAAAAACCATAGACGAAACAGAATATAGACGCAGTAAACAAATCCTGTACAACACCCAACACAACATCACACCAAAGGGACTTACTAAAAAAATTAGCAATGAGTTAGTAAAACCTTCTTATGACGAACTGCTAGGTGAACAGGTGAAAAAAGTAGCTGAAGAACAGGTGAAATACCATTCGAAAGAAGAAATTCAAAAGCTAATCAACAGTAAGCGCAAAGAAATGGAAAAAGCAGCTATGGATTTAAACTTCATGTTAGCCGCCCAATTAAGAGATGAAATTAAAGTATTAAAAGATAAAATATAAGTACTTACAAATGACAAATAACGATATTTTAAAAAAGCTTAGAGTTGCCCTACAACTTAGAGATGAGCAAATAGTTGAAATTCTAGAATTGGTAGACTTTAGAGTGTCTAAAGGAGAATTAGGAAACTTCTTTAGAAATGAAGATCATCCAAAATACATGGAATGTGGGGATCAAATTCTGAGAAACTTCTTGAATGGATTGGTGATTTACCTTAGAGGAACAAAAGAAGAACCTAAAAATCCGATGGAAGTTTTACAACAAAACAAAGAGAATATTGTTAAGAAGGTAAAGACCGATCGTCCTACAGCACAAAAAACGACGAGCAACAAACCCAAAGGAGCAGGCACTTCAGGAGGTAAGAAACCGTTTACTAAATCAGATAAACCTAAAAACCCACTGGGAAACATAAAGTTTAACAACGGAAAGAAAAAATAAAAACAGCGATGGTTTGCAATTGCAAACCATCGCTGTTTTTATTTTAGTTTACGGTTGACAGCTAGTTAACCGTTAACTGTAAACTCATAACCTCCACTAACTCCTAAAATACTCTATTTTGCTCAAAAACATGGCAGCCATGCGTTCAGCACGCCACTTGGCTTCCTCAGCAATTTTGCCTTCGAACAACTCATCTACGGTTGCATTAAAAATTTGCTTCCACCGTTCGAAGTGTTCGCTGTGGACAGGCAGTTTAGCGTGAGGCGGAAAAGGTCGCCCTGAATAGGTGTGCTCTTCTAGTAATACCGTTTGCCAAAAGGCGTACATCTTTTCTAAATGGTAGTCCCACTTCCCTTCCAAGCGCTCGTTAAATATGGGCCCAATTAAGTCATCTTGCTGCACTCTACCGTAAAATGTATTGACCAACAGCTGAATATCTTTAAGGTTTTCTATATCTTTTTGCATACAATTATTTCTTTTAAAATCTCCCCGCTTTCCTATTAAATCTTTATCTTTACCTTATGCTTACACTAACTATTTTAGGATCTGGAAAAGTGGCCCACCATCTAATTGCAAACATATTAGATAGTGATCAGTTACAATTACAACAAATATACGCAAGAAATACGAATTCGGTACCTGATATGGTTCCCGAAAGTAGTGTTGTACATTCAATCGATCAATTGCAACCAGCTGATATTTTTATCATTGCCGTGAGTGATATTGCCATTGAAGAGGTATCCAAGCACATACACTTAGCGGATCAATTTGTTGTACACACTTCAGGCACAATTCCCATGTCAGCCATTAGCCAAGAGCGAAAAGGAGTGATGTATATGCTACAGTCTTTTACCAAAGAAAAAGACGTCGACTTTAGCGCTATTCCCTTTTGTATCGAAGCAAACCACGCCAAAGACTTTCAAATGTTAGAACAAATAGCGGTGTGTTTTTCAGAGCGCGTCTATAAAATATCCTCAAAGCAGCGAAAAGCCATTCACTTAGCCGCGGTATTTGTCAACAACTTTGCCAATCACATGTTCACATTAGGCGAAGAAGTCTGTAAAGAGCACCAAGTTCCCTTTGAGATTCTCAAACCGTTGATTGCAGAAACGGCAAATAAGATCATGGAATTATCACCTGTAGAGGCACAAACAGGCCCAGCATCAAGGGGCGACCAGAACACGATCAAGCAGCACTTGGAGCTTCTTACTGATCCAACTAAAAAAGAGATTTATCAACTTATCACAAAATCAATACAAAATAGATAATGTCTAAACACTTTAAAGAAATCATGAACGACATCACTACCTTCATTTTTGATGTAGATGGCGTTTTAACAGACGGTAAGGTTCACGTTACCAATACTGGAGATTTATTGAGAATAATGAATATCAAAGATGGATACGCTATCAAAGCCGCTTTAGAAAACGGATATCGCGTATGTATTATCTCAGGAGGAAGCAATGAAGGGGTAAAAACGCGCTTGCACAACCTTGGGGTGAAAGACATTTACTTAGGCGTGTCGAATAAAGTAGAAATTTTCAAAAAATACTGCGCCGATCACCACTTACAAGCAGAAGAAATTCTCTACATGGGCGATGATATTCCCGATTATCACGTGATGCAACAGGTAGCACTACCTACAGCACCACAAGATGCTTCACCCGAAATTAAGCGTATCTCAAGATATATTTCGCATAAAAACGGCGGTGAAGGAGCGGTTAGAGAAGTTATTGAACAAGTGATGAAAACCCAACAAAAGTGGTTCCAACACTTTGACGCTAAATACGATTAACCCCTGACCTATGTTCGATCAACTAGTAAAGAACTACGACATCGTTTTGGGGTCCAATTCACCCAGACGCAAACAATTCCTCACCGATTTAGGTCTGACCTTTGTTGTGCGTGCTTCTGACGTAGACGAGATTTATCCCCCAGAACTACAAAGAGAGCAAATCACCGATTTCATCGCTCGATTAAAGGCTTCTTCTTTAGCGCTCTTGAGTGATAAAGAAATACTAATCACTAGTGATACAACCGTTTGGAGTGAAGGACAGTCGCTAGGCAAACCCCAAGACCGAGAGGAGGCTATCGCCATGCTTCAGGGCTTATCGGGTAAAATGCATGAGGTAATCACCTCGATCTGCCTTAAAACAACCCAGAAAGAACAGCTATTTCACGCCGTGACAGCGGTTTACTTTGCAAGCTTAACCACAGCGCAAATCGAATATTATGTCGATCACTACAAGCCCTATGACAAAGCAGGTGCATACGGCATACAGGAGTGGATAGGCTTAGTGGGAGTAGAACGAATCAATGGTTCTTATACCAATATTGTTGGCTTGCCAACAACTGAATTAATGAAAGAATTATACGAGTTTATTAAATAAAAAATCATGCCCGACGGATATTTATTAAAAGCCATAGTTACGGCCATTGCCATTTTGCTCTATCTTATTTCTAGGAAGATCATCAACAGCATTATCCATTCGTTTTCTAAGAAATCCGACATGAAAGAAGGACGAGAAGCCGTGGTCATTCGCCTGTTTAACATTCTGTTATTCGTGTTGTTATTCGTGATTATCTTTACGATTTGGGGCGTTGAAAAAGACAATATTTGGCTCACGCTTACTTCTGTTTTCACCGTTATTGGCGTTGCGATGTTTGCCCAATGGTCTCTATTGAGTAATATTACTGCTGGTATTTTACTTTTCTTTTCCTTTCCCTTTCGAATTGGCGATATCATTCGAATTCAGGATAAAGACTTCCCTACGGAAGCGAGAATCGTCGATATCAAAGCCTTTTACATCCTATTGGTAACCGAAGACGGAGAACAAATCTCCTACCCCAATAGCTTACTCTTGCAAAAGGGAATCGTTATTCTTAGTCCAGATCACTTTGAAACCCATACAAATAGTAAATTACAAGAATAAAAAAAAAGCGAAAGATTTGTTTTCTTTCGCTTTTTTTTAGTGTCGTCACTTACGGTTTTCCTTAGGCATCCCTGTTAGTATCCGATACCTCCTGCGCAAAAGGCAAGCTCCACTTATAGCGAACTGCAAGCAAGCGCAGGGCAATAATACTCCCCGCTGTAGCAATGTAAATCACTTCGACATTCACCTGATAGTGATCGAGCACATAGTAGATACAACCTCCAAAAATACAGGCCGTAGCATAAATTTCTTTTTTAAATATAATGGGAATCTGATTCGCTAAAATATCGCGGATTACTCCACCAAAACAAGCTGTAATCGTTCCCAATGCAATACAAAAAACGGGATGTAAGCCCACTGACATCCCCTTGGCAATTCCGATCAACGTAAAAACGGCAATTCCAATGGTATCAAATAAAAACAAGGAATAGCGCAAAATCGCAAATCGCTTATAAAAAAGCAAGGCGAGAAATACCCCTAAAAAGGTCACGTAAAAATAATTCAAATCGGTTAACCAGAAAACAGGTGTTATTCCAATCATCATATCGCGTATAGTTCCACCCCCTACAGCGGTTGCAAAGGCCAAAATAATCATCCCGAACAAATCTAGTTTACGTTCGCGCCCCGCTAATGCTCCGGAAATAGCAAAGGCCAATGTTCCGAGCAAATCTAAAATCTCAAAAAAACTTAACATGAAAAACGTGATTATTCTTTACCCGTAAAATGGCTGTAATCCTTGAGGACTAATTCGACAAACTGTTGATTGCTCAACTCCAACGTTGCGCTGTCGATCTCCAGCTCTGATTCTAACTTACGGGCTAAAGCTTTAATTAATGAAAAATCTCTACTTGCTTTATATCGCAGATAAATCTCTTGTACAACTCCAATATCCGCATCCGATAAGCGGATGACTTGCGGAAGTACAGGAACGTATTCCTCCTCCACTTCGCGGAAAATAGTCGTACCGATATGAATTCTATTTTTTGTGCTAACAACAGTAGTACCAGCCAAAATATCCCCTAAACGCTGACTATTTTGCGTAAAAATAATGCTGAAAATAGCTACAATACCGTTAGAAGCCAAAATATCTAATACGCGAAGAATCCAGCGAACAAAGTAATCCACTACCGTCGCTTGATATCCATCAATTTTAATTACCCTAATTCCCAGAATCTTTTTTCCTGGCGTTTCCCCTTGCATGATCACTTCAAAAAAAACAGTATAAAATACAACAGGCAGTGATACCACCAGCCAATACGCATTTACCGACCACACATCTGCTGAAAAATAACTAGATAGCTTAAACAAGGAATTAACATAATAGAACACAATAAGATACAATATTTTAAAGATCATATCCAAGATAAACGCCAAAATGCGCTCACCAACAGCTGCTGCTTTAAAATCTATTTCTATGTTTTGTGTCGTATTTATTGTTAATTTAGCCATAATTATATTTTTAACTAAGTACCTCATGAGAGAAGTTGCGTTTATTAAAAAAAACAAAGAACTTTGGCTTTCTTACGAAAAGGCCCTGTATTCTTCGGAAACGCAAAAACCAGACTATCTTGCTGAATTGTATATGCAAATCATGAACGATTTAGCATATGCCAAAACTTTTTATCCAAAGAGCAAAATTACACAATATTTAAACAGTTTGGCCATACAAACCTACCAAAAAATATATAAAACAAAACGAATTGAAGAAAGTAGGATCAAACACTTTTTTTTGGTCGATGTTCCCTTAGCGGTTTACCGTCATAAACGCAAGTTAAACTTCACCCTAATCACCTTTGTTATTTTTGTTGCAATCGGAGTGATATCAACGCATTACGATCCGTCTTTTACGCGAAACATATTGGGGGATTCCTATGTTAACCAAACGCTGGACAACATCAAAAATGAAGATGCCATGGCTATTTATAAATCGGGGAGTTCTTGGGGTAGTTTTATTGGAATCACCGCTAATAACCTCTACGTGGGGTTGCGCTTCTTTTTATTTGGACTCACAGCTGGTTTGGGAACACTCTTATTTTTGCTGTACAACAGCGTTATGCTGGGTACCTTTCAATATTTTTTCGTCAACGAACACGCCTTTATGGATAGCGTAAGAGGCATTTGGCTGCACGGAGCGCTTGAGATAACTGCCATGGTCGTAGAAGCCTTTGCGGGCATCGTCTTAGGGGCTAGTATGTTGTTTCCAAAAACACTTTCGCGAATGAACTCCCTTAAACTAGGTTTTAAAGATGCATTAACCATTTTTATTGCCACAGTGCCATTCACTGTCCTAGCTGGGTTTATAGAAGGATTTATCACCCGATACGCCAAAGAAATGCCCGATGTATTAAATTATTTTATCATTTTGAGCACTTTTGGCCTCATCTTTTATTATTTTTTCATCTACCCTAAACGCCTCGTAAAAAAACTAAACCTATTATAATCAATTGCTATGTTTATACTATTTCAAAAACGCGACTTTAATGCGCTTCTTAGTGACACATTTACCTTCTTAAAAGTAGAAGGAAAAAACTATTTTAAACACTTTTTAAAGCTGTGTGGCATTCCACTATTTTTGGTCTTGATCTTTATTTATCTATTGGCCGATATTGGGGTAACTTCTGCCGTATCTGCCAATGCCTATACTGGAGCCACTCCGGAGAGCATCTTTACAGAAATATTCTCCGAACACTGGGGAATGGGACTTCTTGCCCTAGGTGGCTTATTCATTGTAGCCCTTATCATGGGAATCATTTGCTACTCCTACCCTATCCTTTACTTAAAAAATCTGGCTACAGCAACAGATCAACCCGTTGATCAAAACAGTATCGGTAAACAAATTAAAAATCAATTGGGACAAATCATCGTGTTCTTCTTAGGGACATCCTTTATTATTTTACCTTTGGTCATGATCATGTTCTACATTTCTGTCCTCCTCGTATTTTTACTTGTTGGAATTCCTATCTTGATCTTCATGTTACCGACAGTGTATGCTGTACTAACCCTTGCGTTCTATGAATACCTAACGAGAAATGTGGGCTTCTTTACCGCATACGGAAATGCCATCAAATACGTGCGTAACAACTTTTGGTCCATCATTGGAAATACTTTCATTTTCTATATTATCACTTCCCTAATTACTTTTATTCCTTCCTTCCTTATACAGTTGCTTATCGTAGGAGGAGGTATGTTCTTTGACCCTCAAGTTTCGGACAGCCAAATCATGACTTCTGCAGTTACTTGGGGTATTGTTCTCCTTTATTTTGTGTACATTATTTTAGGAACATTGGCACAGAACATCATGTTTATTAACCAGGGGATTATCTTTTATAGCGAAAGAGAAAAAGAAGAAAACTTCTTCACTAAACGTAAAATCGACAGTATTGGTTCAAATAATGAATAAACGCTTTTCTATTTCCTTCTTTTGCTTCATTTCCTTCTTCTTGTATACTCCTGTACTGCAAGCACAAGAATCAGAAGACGATTGTAGTGATTGTCCGAAAACAGAAGAAGTAAACGTACATCAGGCAGAACGCGACACAACCAAAGTTGCATCCGACGCCCTGTATCTATTACGCGATACGGACGGAACCGTCTATGCCAAGAAATTCGAAGAAAAATTCAAGCAGAAATACAAAGGAAAAGAAGCGTTTACCTATGAGGAAACTGAAAAAAAAGTAGGTGTATTAGAGCGCATAAAACAAGCGATTGTCGATTGGATCAACCGCAATTTCTCTGCTAAAATTGGAGAAGAACTCAGCAATAATTACTACGTAATTTTCTTGCGCGTTCTCGGTTTTGTCGCGCTTGGACTTATCCTGTACTACCTCGGTAGAGCATTTGTCCAAAAAGATATCTATTGGCTATTTAAAAAGAAAAGCAAAGGCATTAGTGCTGTGGAAGATTTGTCAACAGAAGATTTTAAATCTACCGATTTTGAACAGCTCATCACCGATGCTATACAACAAGAACAATACCGCTTGGCTATTCGACTGTACTACCTTTGGTTGTTACAACGCCTACAAGTACAAGAAAAAATTACTTGGGCACCTGAGAAAACCAATGCGGACTATATGTACGAGCTCAAAGACAGCCACGACAAATCCCAATTCAGCTATCTCTCCTACCTCTACAATACAATTTGGTATGGCGAATACGAAATTAACGAAGAGGAATTTTACAAAGCGAAAAAATCGTTTGATGCTAAACTAAAACCAAGTAAACCATGAACAGCTCCTTAAAAAAGTTTGGCCTTGCACTAATGGTTTTAGTCACCTGTGTTTTCATTTACGAAAGTGGAAAGAAAAAGCCGTTGAGTTGGATTGAGACCTATGACAATCGGGATAAAAACCCCTATGGCTTATACATCTTGGATCAAGAGCTAGAAACATTGCTAGCACAAGATTCTATTTGGCATTTCACCACAGCGGTATATGATTTTCTCAATGAAAAACAATACGATACCCTACAACCCGTGAACCTCATTGTCCTCGAAGACAAAAATTATGATTTAGATCAATATACTGCGGCTTACCTCAAGGAGTTTATCGCAGCGGGGAATACAGCCGTAATCCTACAGAGCGATTTCAATAATGCATTCTTAGAAGCTTTTGGCCTGCATCGCATACAAGAGTATAGCTCAATCGAGAACAAAGAGGAATTCAGTACGGTTTTGGAATTGACCAACAATCAGGTAAGCAAGCAGAAATTCAGTATTCGCGCTAAGTCCTTTTCCAGAGGGTTTGAGCTTGCAGATAGCCTAAAAAACCAACTGGATGTCTTGGGATACAAAACCGTAGGAGACACGCTAAAACAAGTTAATTTAGTGAGATACCGAGAGGAAAAAGGACACTTAATTCTCGGATTAGACCCCATTATATTGACGAACTACTACCTGTTGAGAAGCAATAACCACCTCTATGCAGAAGGGGTATTCTCCTATTTACCAGAGCAAAAAACCTATATGTATGGAAGTTCAGTGGACAAGGCAGTAGAAAGCCGATCCCTCTTGCGCTTTATCTTTGCCAATCGGGAACTCAAATGGGCTTGGTACTTCTTTTTGTTTGGCCTTATCGTATTTACACTGTTTACCGCCAAGCGAAAACAACGCATTATTCCGATCATAAAACCTCTGAAAAATACAACAGTACAGTTTACCAAAACCGTATCAAACTTGTATATTCAATCCAAAGACTACAGTGATTTAATAGATAAAAGCATTATTTACACCCTCGAGAAAATTAGGCGAAAATACTATTTGGACACAGCAGTTTTAGATGAGACCTTTGTCGAGCACTTTCACTTAAAAAGCAACAAAGACAAACAAGATATTCTCGCTTTTGTTCAATTTGTAACTAATTTTAGACGAGGAGGACAACCCGCTGTTGAAGCCGATCTTGTTCAATTAAACCGATTAACAGAAAAAATATTAGACTAAAATACTATGGAACATACACCTGAACATACACCTGAGCACGCGCCAACTGGCGAGAACAGCCCGATAACAGCATCGACATCCGAAGCGACAAATGAAATGACACCTCCAGCTATACCTCAAACGGAGATGGACAACCTCGCCTTTGAATCTCGCTTAGATCTAGGTCCTTTAGCAGAGAAAGTGAGCGCTATCAAACACGAGATCAGCAAAGTCATTGTCGGACAAAACAAAACCATCGACCGCATGCTAGTTGCCCTATTGGCCAATGGCCACCTGCTACTTGAAGGAGTACCTGGTGTTGCTAAAACCCTTACAGCCAAAGTACTGTCTCAAACCATTGATACAACATATAGTCGCATTCAGTTCACACCGGATCTAATGCCGTCTGATATTTTGGGAACCTCAGTTTTCAATATGCAAACCTCTACTTTCGACTTCAAAAAAGGGCCAATTTTCGCCAATTTAGTACTGATTGACGAGATTAACCGCGCCCCAGCTAAGACACAAGCTGCTTTATTTGAAGTAATGGAAGAGCGTCAAATTACCATTGACAACCTACAGTTTACTATGGATCAGCCTTTTTTGGTTATAGCAACCCAAAACCCTATTGAACAAGAAGGAACTTATCGCTTACCGGAAGCTCAATTAGACCGTTTCTTATTTAAAATAGATGTTGAGTATCCTACGTTGGAAGAAGAAATTAACATCTTAGTAAAAGAACACGACTTTGTAGACCAGGTAAAAACTGCACAAATCCAAAAAGTTATTAGCCCGGCAGAGCTAGTTGGTTTTCAAAAATTAGTCAAGCAGATTGTCGTTGAAGAAAAAGTAATGGAATACATCGCTAAGATTGTTCACAATACCCGTACGAACCCGATGTTATACCTCGGTGCTTCCCCCCGTGCATCCATTGCCATACTCAATGCGGCCAAGGGATATGCTGCCATCAATAATCGCGATTTTGTAACTCCTGAAGATATTAAAGAAGCCGCGTATCCAGTATTGACCCATCGCGTTATTGTATCGCCAGAACGCGAAATGGAAGGGGTAACCGCCCATGACATTATTCAGCAAATTGTAGAAACAATCGATATTCCGAGATAATAAGAGGCTATGATGAAACACCTTTTCTTACTCCAACGCGTATATTATGGATTCGGCATTGTCATTGTGCTGTTTATCCTCTCCTTTGTATTTCCCGTTTTATACCAAATAACATGGGGCGTTGTGGGCGTGGGACTCATCCTGCTTTTCGTTGATATCGTCGCTGTATTTTGGGGCAAAAACAAATTCACAGCTCAACGATATTTACCGGAAAAACTGTCGAATGGAGATGAAAACAAAGTGGAACTACAGCTTAGAAACGACTATCCTTTTCGGGTGTCTTGTGAAATTATTGATGAAATTCCCTTTCAATTCCAAGAGCGGGAGTTCAGCATTCACGAGCATCTCCAAGCCAAGCAAGAAAAAAAATTGCACTATACCTTAACGCCAAAAAAACGAGGGGAATATCACTTCGGAAGCTTAAATATCTACATCAGCTCTCCGTTGCAACTCATTGCTAAGCGCTATGTTTTTTCACAAGGACAAGCCCTTCCTTGTTATCCATCTTTCATACAGATGAGAAAATACGACTTGATTGCCTTTGCAAAAAACAAATATGCCTTTGGACTCAAAAAATTGAGAAAGATTGGCAATACCACAGAGTTTGAACAGATCAAGGAATACGTATCAGGCGATGATATACGCACCATCAACTGGAAGGCTACCGCCAAGCAAAACGCGCTAATGGTCAACCAATTTCTCGATGAAAATACAGAAACGGTGTACTCCATCATCGACAAAGGACGATTAATGCAAATGCCCTTTGACGGCATGACCCTCCTCGATTATGCCATCAACTCAAGCTTAGCCATTTCCAATGTAGTGCTAAAAAAGAACGATCGCATTGGTCTGTTGAGCTTTTCAAAAAAAGTAGAAAATACCGTTGCTGCCTCCAATAAAAGGACGCATTTACAACAAATTATCACTAGTTTATACAACTTGCAAACAAACTTTAGCGAGAGTGATTTTGGGTACTTGTACAGCACAGTCAAACAAACCATTACCCATAGGAGCTTGCTCTTGCTCTACACCAATTTTGAATCGCTTTCCAGTCTAAAAAGACAACTTCCGTATTTGCGTGCCTTGGCGAAAAGCCACGTTTTAGTCGTTATCTTTTTTGAAAATACAGACCTTAGAGCCCTCACAGAAAAACAAGTAAAAAATACAGACGACATAATAGACAAAATTATTGCGGAAAAATTTAACTTTGAAAAGCGATTAATCGTTAGTGAATTGACTAAATACGGTATACAGAGTATTCTGACAACTCCCCAAAACTTATCCATTGAAACGATTAATATGTATTTAAAAATCAAAGCAAAAGGGTTCTAAACTATGAGCATAAAAAAAATAGAAAGCACACAAAATCCACTGATAAAATCCATTTTACAATTACAAGAGAAGTCGAGAAATCGAAAGAAAGAAGGGCTTTTTATCATTGAAGGTGTGCGCGAAATCGAATTGGCACATGCTGGAAACTATCAATTGGAGACTGTTTTATTCTGTTCAGACATTCTGCCTTTCGATCAGGTAGCACCTTTTGTTGCATCGACTACTTCCTGTATAGAGATTACCAAAGACATCTACCAGAAATTAGCCTACCGCGATTCTACTGAGGGGGTCATAGCCTTGGCCCGTGTAAAAACCCATGCGTTAAGCGAGCTACAATTGCCGGACAACCCCCTTATCCTAGTGGCTGAAGCAACGGAAAAACCCGGAAATATAGGCGCTATGTTGAGAACAGCCGATGCCGCACATATCGATGCAGTAATTATTGCCAACCCCAAAACGGATTTGTACAATCCCAATATCATTCGTTCTAGTGTAGGTTGTCTGTTTACCAACCAAATTGCCGTAGGCACAACAGAGGAAGTCATTGCCTTTTTGAAACAACAAGGCGTTTATACCTATGCTGCTACTTTGCAAAACTCATGCAGCTACCACACCCAAGACTATACCCAGCCCACCGCTTTTATCGTGGGAACAGAGTCTACAGGACTAACAGCAGCTTGGCGGGAAAGCAGTACTCAAAACATCATTATTCCCATGAGTGGAACCATAGATTCGATGAATGTATCTGTTGCTGCCTCTATTTTGTTGTTTGAGGCAAAACGACAACGCAATTTCAACTAACAGTTGAAAAGCTACTTATTGCCTCAAAAAAATAAACTTTGGCATAAGAAATTGTCATAGATGTGAACTATTTATCATTCTTCACCGCAATAATAGAACAAGATTGCCGTTTTAGTAAAAAGAATTAAAATGTTAATCTCGCTTTGTAGAAAGTATTTTTTAATTATATTTGATTTTTATTAAATTTTCCTTAACATTTAAAACTTAACTAAGCAGTGATATGAAAAGAAGCAACGCATTATTCAAATTATTCATCCTTACTATACTCCTTTCCTTTACTAATGTCGCTTTTGCACAGTATAATTACGATCAACGCCTACACTACAACTACCCGTGGAAAGTAAACGTACAAATGAGTATGTTAAACAATAATTTCGATTGGGATGATGTTGCTAATTTTGATGAATTGAAAGCCGCTTCTCTACCTAAATTTTCTGTTGAATACTATGCAGGAAAAAACATTAGCTTTAAACTTGGGCTATTGTCTAGCGAAGTTAAAGCGGATGATTTGGTTAATGGAAAACTAGCCAAAGACAAATTTAGTGTACTTGCTGTAGATGCAACTATGGTGTACAGTTTAGGAGGATTGATTAATATTCCGATTGTAGATCCCTACGTGCAAACAGGATTGGGTTACACTCATTTCAACAAAGACGACAAAGCCATGTTTAACTTGGGTGGTGGGGTTAATATTTGGCTTTCAGACACCAATTTATTCAAAACGGGACAATTCAATCGCGATTTGTTGATTAATCGCTTTGGTTTGAACCTAGAAGTACTAGGTAAAAAGAACCTTAGCGGAGGACCTGGAAGTAACCTACAAATCAATGGAGGGGTCTTCTTTGTATTCTAGAACAATATAAAGCAAACATAGCAAGGCGACTAGTTCAACAACTAATCGCCTTTTTTGTTTTACTCCTCTTTTTGTCCCCCAAAAGCCTTTTTTAAGCCGGTGTAGGCTTGTCCCAAATCGCTTGCATATACGCGGTTTTTTTCTTACTTTTAAAGTATGTTATTTGATTAATAGTAGTATGACAGAAGCTGAGATTGAATTAGAAAATAAAGCAATAGCAAAAGAATATAAAGAGTTACTGAAAATCAGTTACCAAACTTTATCCGATGCTGATAAAAAGTTAATTAGAAAAGCATTTGACGTTGCCGTTGAAGCACATAAGGATCAACGCAGAAAATCGGGAGAGGCCTATATCTTTCATCCGATTGCTGTTGCCAAGATAGTTGCTTCTGAAATTGGATTAGGTGCTACCTCCATAGCAGCGGCATTAATGCACGATGTTGTGGAAGACACCGAGATCACCGTAGAGCAAATCGAAGAGTGGTTTAACCCCAAAATAGCTAAAATTGTGGAGGGCTTGACCAAAATGGGAATGCTCGAGCCTGATTCTCATATTTCCATGCAAGCGGAGAACTACCGCAAAATGTTGTTGACCTTAAACGACGATGTTCGCGTGATTCTCATCAAGATTGCTGATCGCTTGCACAATATGCAAACCATGGAGAGTATGGTGGATTACAAGCAGGCAAAAATTGCCTCAGAAACGCTGTATATCTATGCTCCACTCGCCCATCGTTTAGGCTTGTTTAACATCAAAACCAAACTCGAAGACTTGGGGTTAAAATACACCGAACCTGAGGTGTATCAGGACATCGTCCTCAAAATGAAAGAAACCAAAGAAGAGCAAGAAGCTTATATTAAATCCGTTTCTGACATTTTGCGCGAATCCCTCGATGAAGAACACATCGAATACTCCATGAAAGGCCGTCCGAAGTCGATCTATTCCATCCGCCGAAAAATGAAGGCGCAAAACGTAACCTTTGATGAAGTATACGACAAATTCGCCTTGCGTATCATATACAAATCCACACCACACGAAGAGAAATTTATTGCGTGGAAGATTTACTCTATTGTAACGGATCACTTTCGCCCTAGCCCTAGCCGCTTGCGCGACTGGATTTCATCCCCTAAATCGACGGGATACGAAGCCTTACACATTACAGTTATGGGCCCGAAAGGGCGTTGGGTTGAAATCCAAATCCGCAGTGAACGCATGGATGAAATTGCAGAACAAGGCTATGCTGCACATTACAAATACAAACAAGGGGTTACAGAAGAAAACAGCCTAGACCTCTGGTTAAACCAACTCAAAGAAGCCCTCGAAAACGCGGAAACAAATGCCGTAGATTTCGTTGAAGATTTCAAACTGAGCCTATATGCTAAAGAAATTTATGTCTTCACCCCAAAAGGAGAGATTAAATCCCTTCCTAAAGGGGCGACTGCCCTAGATTTTGCCTTTTCTATTCACTCAGAAATAGGCTTAAAAACAAGGGGAACACGCGTAAATGGACGCCTTGTGCCTTTAAACCACATCTTGTCTAGTGGGGATCAAGTCGAAATCATTACCTCCGAAAACAAAAAGCCGAACGTCAACTGGTTAGACTATGTCACCACGAGTAGAGCCCGCAATAAGATTAAGAGTTCACTAAACGAAAACACCAAGAAAATTGCAGACGAAGGAAAAGAACAATTGCAGCGCAAGCTCAAACACCTAAAAATCAATTTGGACGAAAACACCGTGAACGAAATGGTGAACTACTTCAAACTAAAAACGAGTCAAGATTTGTTTTACCGCGTAGGTGCTGGATTAATTGATAACAGCCAACTCAAAGAGTACGCGGCAAAACGCAACAATACGCTGTTCAATTTTTTCAAGAAAAGCATCAAACGCGCGCCTTCTGTTCCTGTACATCAAGAAACAGAAGACAAGAACGCATTGGATTTACTGGTATTTGGCAAGGACAAAGAGAAGCTAGATTACAAACTAGCCACTTGTTGTAATCCCATCCCAGGCGATGATGTTTTTGGTTTTGTCACGATTAACGAAGGAATAAAAGTACATAAAACAGACTGTCCAAACGCCATTAGTATGCGTTCGAACTACGCCTACCGCATCCTGCAAGCCCATTGGGTCGCTTCTTCAACTTCCTTCAATTTTGAAGCAACCATCAATATTACAGGATTGGATTCTGCCGGTTTAACCACTGAAATCACCAAAATCATTATGCAGAGTAAAGCAGTCAACATCCGAAGTATTGCCTTGAGTGAAAACGCAGGACTATTCAAAGGTTCCATTACCGTTATCGTTCCAAATAATGATATTCTGAAAAAAATGATTGCCAATATTAAGAAAATCGAAGGCGTTGACAAAGTGACAAGAGTAAACACCAATTAAATTCAACCAATTGTTGTATCTTTAATTTATAAAACATAATCAATTAATTAATTTTCTCACAAGAGAAAATACAACTATATTTGCATTTTAGTATTTAGTTATGGGAAGCGAGAATAATCAAGAAATAGTAAAAAACGTATTCACTAAATTTTTAGAGGAGAGAGGTCATCGAAAAACACCAGAGCGATACGCTATTTTACAAGAAATTTACGATAGTGAAGAGCACTTTGATATCGAGTCATTGTATATCAAAATGAAAAATAAAAACTATCGTGTTAGTAGAGCTACGCTGTACAATACTATTGAAATTTTATTAGAGTGTGGATTAGTTCGCAGACATCAGTTTGGACAAAACCAGGCACATTACGAGAAATCTTATTTCGACAAGCAACACGACCACATCATTTTAACGGACACCGGAGAAGTGATTGAGTTTTGCGATCCTCGTATTCAAACCATTAAAAAAACAATAGAAGATATTTTTAACATTGAGATTCACAACCACTCCTTGTATTTCTATGGAAATAGAAAAGCGAGTGAAGAAGAATCTGAATCCTAACACAACTAATTTAAAACTTTAACAACACAAAAGAATGGCAGTAGATTTACTACTTGGCTTGCAGTGGGGTGATGAAGGTAAGGGAAAAATCGTGGATGTCCTTACTTCAAAATACGACATTATTGCACGCTTTCAAGGTGGACCAAATGCAGGACACACTTTAGAATTTGACGGAATTAAACACGTTCTTCGCACAATCCCTTCAGGTATTTTTCACAAAGACTCAATCAACATCATCGGAAACGGTGTGGTTATTGATCCTGTTGTTTTCATGAAAGAGATTGAAGGTTTAGAGCAATTTAACATTGATTTTGTCACTCGACTATTGATCTCTAGAAAAGCGCATTTAATTCTTCCGACCCACCGTTTACTTGATGCTGCTTCTGAAGCTGCAAAAGGCAAAGCAAAAATCGGATCGACCTTAAAAGGAATTGGCCCTACCTATATGGATAAAACAGGTAGAAACGGTCTTCGTGTTGGTGATATTGAATTAGAGGATTTCGAACAAAGATACCGCGCATTAGCTGACAAACATGAATCGATGATTCAGTTCCACGATGTGGATATGCAATACAACTTAGCTGAATTAGAAGAAGAATTCTTCCAAGCAGTTAAAGAATTGCGCAAATTAACTTTTATTGACAGTGAAGAATACTTAAATAGCGCTTTAAAACAAGGAAAAACCATCCTTGCTGAAGGAGCTCAAGGTTCTTTATTGGACATTGATTTTGGAACATATCCATTCGTTACATCTTCAAATACAACAGCTGCTGGTGCATGTACTGGTTTAGGTATTGCCCCTAACCGCGTGAAAGAAGTATTTGGAATTTTCAAAGCGTATACAACTCGTGTAGGTAGCGGTCCATTCCCTACTGAATTACACGACGAAGTTGGTGCAACAATGGCTAGTGTAGGTAGAGAATTTGGTTCTGTAACAGGACGCGCTAGACGATGTGGTTGGTTAGATTTAGTAGCATTAAAATATGCTGTTGAAGTAAACGGAGTAACAGAGCTTTATATGATGAAAGCCGATGTTTTATCTGGTTTCCAAAATCTAAAAGTATGTACAAAATACAAGTACAAAGGGGAAGTTATTGACTATCTACCATACAATATTGAACCTGAAAACGTAGAGCCAATCTATGAAGAAATCAAAGGTTGGAACGCTGATTTAACAGGGATGACCTCTTACGATCAATTGCCAATGGAACTAAAAGAGTATATTCAATTCATTGAAAATTACCTTGAAGTACCTGTGAAAGTTGTTTCTGTAGGTCCTGATAGAACACAAACAATCGTAAAATAAAAAGTAAAAACCACTTCTTTCGAAGTGGTTTTTTTTTCACATCAACGCATATAAACAACGAATCAATGTACTTGCCCAGTTGCAGATTTACACGAGTAACTACCCGTAAATAACCTTGCGATGCCAGTCTTTATTATTGGGCGCATTGACGTTGATGAGACTCATTCCAAAGGCATTCTCAATAACCTCTAAATTAAAGGAGTCGAAATTCTCATTAGGATGTTCTGCTTTTACACGTTCAATCTCCGCTTTTAAGGCGTCCAAATCAAAGGTATTCTGCGTTAGATTGATATCCGTTGTACTTTCAATTTTTCCGTAATTGGATGAAATATGTGTAGAATAAGCGAGATTTTCATAGTCGTAATTAGGACCGAGATTAGGAGTGCCAGACTGAATATAGGTAAGCAAATCGCTTTTCAATTTGGCCAAACTTGGAGAGAGTTCACTAGGCGTAAAGTCAAAAATTGTCAGATTGGCCGACGTATTGGAATAGGACGCCATCACTTCAAAATACACCTGTGTCATATCAATAGATACGGAATCCCTTCTCGTCAGCAAATTAGCCGCTGCTTCCGTGCCTTCGATAGTCACGTTACTCGCCAGCAATGATTTCCAGATTGAATTTTGAACATCATTTTCAAAGTGGTCTTTCACCGTATTTTGCATGCGTTGCCAATCCGTTAAAAGGCTGTCAGAACTCGCCTTATTAAGGTTGAGAACGAGTCTTTCAGCACCAGCAGTATAACCACCTCCAACATCAGCATGTGCACCAGGAACAAAAATTTCTTTTATATTAGCTGTTGCTACATTGTTTTTGATATTGACCAACTCACTATTGTCTTGCTCGACAAATATACTGGTCAGCGGAAAATAGTATCTTGCCTCATTGATGGCGGTCAAATGTAGAATTTGGTCAATTTTCGCTAGCTCTTCTGTGGTATAATGAATCTTTGGCGAGTCAAAAATGAGGGATACTACCGTATCAAAAATACCTAGAAAACGAATTCTAATATTGGGGTATTCTAGGGCTCTTTTAGCAAAATCACGTGCTAAGGTTGCCCCTCTACTAAAACCGTACACCACTAAATCAATATCATCGGCTTCGTGTAATTTTTGAAAGGCCTTTAAAAAGTTCAATGCTCGTTCCAGTTTATCGCTATACGAATAATCAGTATAACCAATTGGATTGGCCCCTGTTGCTTTGGCCCAATTCGAATCATCCATATTATCGCGTGTTCCAACGCCTTCAATATATATTCGATCGGCTAATACGCAAGCTTCGAAAAGTGAATTAATAGAAGTGAAGTTGCCAAATTTAGTAGCATCACGTCGTGAATTTGTTCGGTTATTCCCTGTGCCATCAAAAAAAATACTTCCTGTAACGCGTTGTTTTGCTTGTTCGTCTTTCATAATAGTTAAAATTTAAGTTGCGCTTGGCCCAGCGCGGTCCTCACCACCTATACAAAGCCAATCTCCTCCACCTGAGGCGAAGCAAACCAAGCCTTACAGATCGCAAAATACTAGACCGAAGCGCTGCATTAGAAATCCACTAAGCCTATATTGCAATAAACCCAGAGAAGTCATGCAAACCAACAACCCTAGCTGCAGTCTAAAGAAGTCATTTGCACCCGTATGAACCCTTGGCTGAATGCGTACACTAGCCAGCGGATTTCTTTCGTTAAAAAATAATTGATGTAGTCTTTCCTAAGGTAAGTAAGCTAGCCTCCTTAGGCTCTTTGAGGAAAAGCCTCAATATGCGTTTAGCATTCAGTCCTTGCTAAATCCAATAAAAGTAAACGGATCCCTCTCATGAAAAAGGACAATCTCCCTTCGAATTTAGCTCTCTGCGTTTTAATCATCATCCGTTTACTGCGGAAAATTCAACAAATTTCATACCACTTTTTGGGGTATGAACTGTAGAAAGTCAAACCACCAACGAACGATCGAAAAACACTTCTCCCTGCTTTTTCCTTGATTTTTGGATGCCTATCCACACTTCCGCCCTAACTTTCTCCATGCTCCCACACCTTCCCCTACTCTATTTTTAGATAGGCTTCGAACTCCCTTTGACAAGACCACCGCAACCCCTTGTAAAACCATAGGTGACGCGAACATCGCTCAAACAAAACCAAAACGACAATAAGCAATCAACCTAAGCAGGTGATATTCGACGATTTTTTAAACGATAGAAAATCCCCCCTTAATGGAGAAAGGTTAGACAAGAAAAGCCAAAATGCTAAGCAAAGGTATTCTCAGGTGTTTTATACCTAGTAAGACGAGGAGTGAATATTCAACGGACACAGAGAAGAACGAAGGATTAGGGATAACCCATAATTTATTCTAAAGGCAAATATAACTTCGTATATTTTGTGTAAATTTGAAAAAAAATATAGACTTGAGAACATTCTATTTCTTTATCCTATTGACGCTAATGGGCTTTTCTAGTTATGGTCAAGATAAAAACAAGATTATTATTCATCATGCAGATTTGTCGGATCGCAATCAAACAGAGCTGCCCGATGCAACGTTGTTAAGGGGAAATATTACAGCAGAACACAACGGAATTATTCTAAACTGTAATACCGCTTATTACTTTGAGAAAGAGAACTACATCAAACTATTGGGTGATGTGAGGATGAATCAAGGTGATACCCTATTCTTGGACAGTAAATATGCCGAATACAATGCCATCAATGGATTTGCGTATGCAGAAGGAGATGTTATCGTGCGTTCGCCAGATTCAACTTTAGAAACTGATACGTTGCGCTTTAATCGCAATGAGAATTTGATTTATTACAATACGCCTGGAACGATTGTCAACAAGGGAAATACCTTAAAAAGTCAATCGGGAAAATACTTTTTAACGGAGAAGAAATTTCAATTTTTCACGGCGGTTACCATTACGACAACACAAGGAACCATTGTCAAGTCCAACCATTTGGACTTTTATGAAGTTCCTGAGCACGCCTATGTATTTGGTCCATCGACCATTACCAATGAAGGCGATTATATCTATACTGAAAATGGGTATTACGACGTCAAGCACGACTTGGGCAAGATGGTCAAGAACTCCTATATATGGTATGATCAGCGGAAGATTGAAGGAGATTCCATCTATTATGATAAGCGCATTGAGTTTGCCTCGGCAACCAATCACGTCCGCGTCACAGACACCATCAACAAATCAAAAATCACAGGGCATTATGCCGAGTTATACAAGCTACAAGACTCGATGTATGTCACTAAAAAGGCCTTGGTCAGCATGTTGACGGAAGAAGGAGATTCCGTTTACTTTAGCGCCAAGCGCATTGTGCTAACGGGTCCAGAAAAAGATCGGATCATCCGCGGTTACCACGATGCACGCATTTTTCGCGACAGCATGAGCGGTAAAGCCGATTCCATCCATTGGAGTGAAAAAGTAGGCTTAACTCAAATGATTGGGCGTCCTGTGCTTTGGAATGGCGATAGTCAAGTAACGGGCGAAGTGATGCATCTTTTGAGCAATCTAGAAACCAAACAAATGGATTCGCTCAAAGTATTAAACAACGCGTTTATCGTTGAGAAAGACACCCTAGGCACCGGTTATAACCAGGTGAAAGGCGTTAACTTATACGGCAAATTTGTAGACAATAAGCTCAGTGAATTAGACTTGGTGAAAAACGCAGAGATGATTTACTATGCCTATAATGAAAAAAATGAATTTATCGGCATTGACAAAGGCATATGCAGCCATATTAACGTGGGCTTTAGCGAAAATGAAATTAGCAGTGTTACGCTATTTGTCTCCCCTGAAAGTCAGCTCTACCCTGATCATATGTTACCCGAGAATGCTCGATTCCTCAAGGATTTTATTTGGAGAGGCGAGGAGAAAATCAATTCGTTAGCCGATATTTTCAGCGAGGAAGAAGTCCAAGATGAAATAGATCAGAAAGAAGAGCGATTGCAAAAACAAAAGGATGCGAATGAGCCGATGGAGATTCAAAAAGAAACATTAGCTCCACAACAACCATCCCCTAAAACCAAATTAGAGAAAAAATAAGGTTGAATAAACATGAAAGAAGATTTTTTTAAATACCAAGCACAGACTTCACCGAATCCGTTGGCCATGGAAATTTCCCACGCTAAGGGTTCCTACATATACGACAAGAACGGAAAAGCATATTTAGACTTCGTAGCGGGTGTTTCTGCCTGTACGTTGGGGCATCAGAACCAAAAGGTCAACGATGCGATTAAAGCACAGCTAGACAAATATTCACACGTTATGGTTTACGGGGAATACATTCAGGACCCTGCTGTAGAATTTTGTAAACTACTAGCCGAGAACATTCCTGCTCCGCTGAATAAAACCTATCTCGTAAATTCTGGTACAGAAGCGACTGAAGGCGCGCTGAAGTTGGCGAAACGCGTAACTGGCAGAAGCCAGTTGATTTCGTGTTTTAACGCTTACCACGGCAATACGATGGGTTCCATGAGTGTAATGGGGTTTGAAGAGCGCAAGAGAGCGTTCCGCCCACTTTTACCCGATGTAGATTTCATCCACTTCAACAGTGTGGAAGACTTGGAAAAGATCACGACGCGTACAGCGGGAATTATTTTGGAAACCATTCAAGGAGGCGCAGGATTTGTGGAGCCATTTGATGGGTTTTTAACTAAAGTAAGAAAGCGCTGTGACGAAGTAGGCGCTTTGATGATTGTCGACGAGATTCAACCAGGATTCGGCCGTACAGGAAAGCTATTTGGCTTTCAGAACTACGACGTTGTTCCAGATGTAATCGTTATGGGTAAAGGTATGGGAGGTGGAATGCCTGTTGGGGCTTTTACTGCTAGCGATGCGCATATGAACCTCTTGTATGACAACCCAAAATTTGGACATATCACCACCTTCGGCGGTCACCCCGTTATTGCTGCTGCGAGTTTAGCAACCCTGAAAGAACTCGTGGAAACCGATATTATGGCACAAACATTGGTGAAAGAACAGCTATTCAGACAGCTACTCGTTCACCCGTTGATCACCGAAATTAGAGGACGAGGATTGATGATCGCTCCCATGACCCCTAGCAGTGATATTACCAACCGCGCCATCGTAAAATGTCAAGAAAAAGGACTAATTTTGTTCTGGCTTCTGTTTGAAGGAAAAGCAATACGCATCACTCCACCGTTAACCATTAGCGAAACGGAAATAAAAGAAGGATGTGCCATCCTATTAGAAGCTTTAGATGAAGTTCAAAAAGAGTTAGGCTTATAGCTTTTTTTAATTAACGCACTAAAACAAAGCAATGGATTTCAATAAAAACGAAGAAGAAGAAAACAATTTATCACTTGCTCGTTTTGAGTCAATGCTCAAAACCAATAAGATCTTGTTTTTCGATTCGGAAGAGTTTGAAAATATCATCCTACATTACCTGGATTCAGGTAAAGTAAACTTGGCCAAAAAAGCGCTAAAATTAGCTTTGGACCAACACCCTACTTCGATTGGATTAAAATTAGTGGAAGTAGAAATATTAATTTTTCAAAATAAATTAGAAGCGGCGGATCGCCTGCTAGATGAAATAGAACACGTAGAGCCTCACAATGACGAGATCTACATTCACAGAGCGAGTATTTACTCCAAAAAAGGCAACCATCTCGAAGCCATTAGCGCTTTAGAAAAAGCGTTGACGATTACCGAAGATTTGGCTGATATCTATTCTCTTTTGGGCATGGAGTATCTCTTTATTGACGAAATTGAAAAAGCAAAACAGAGCTTTATTCTGTGCTTAGACAATGACGATGAAGATCAATCGACTTTGTATAACATCGTGTACTGCTTTGACTTTCTCAATGAAATAGAAGAAGCCATTGACTACTTAAACTCGTTTATCGACAAAAATCCGTATAGTGAAATCGCTTGGCATCAGCTAGGCAGACAATACTATGCGTTGAAGAATTACGAAAAAGCCGTTTGGGCATTCAACTATGCGACCTTAATTGACGAACAGTTTTTGGGCGCTTATTTGGAGAAGGGCAAATCGCTAGAGAAATTACAACAACACCAAGAGGCGATTGACAACTATATGATTACCTTAGAGTTGGACGCACCTTCTTCTTATGTATTATTGCGCATTGGGATTTGCTATGAAGCCCTTAACAATTTTCCTTTGGCTATTCAGTACTACAAGAAAACGGTACACGAAGATCCAATGCTCGACAAAGGATGGATTGCCTTAACAGACATCTACATCAAGGAAAGTCAGTTTGACAAAGCCCTTGTGACCTTGCAAAAAGCCATTCAAATTGATGAATTAAACGAGCGATACTGGGTTCGATACGCTGTGCTCAACCGCAACTTACTCCAATTCAAAGAAGCGGAATTGGGCTATAGAAAAGCGACCGAACTGGGCGAGTATATCTTGGATTACTGGATTGATTGGGCAGATATCTTATACCTTTTGGAGGAATACGAGGACGCCATTGATAAATTGTATCAAATTGAGAGTACACATCCCAATACAGCGGAGATATACTATCGACTAGCCGTTTTTCACCTCGCTAACAACAATAGCGAAGAGGCACTCGTTTGGTTAGAGCAAGGATTGACTACAGATGCAGAAAAAGTTTCGCTTATAGCAAACTTATTTCACACCCAATGGGAAAATCCGATTCTACAACAAGCCATAAAAGATTTCACTAAATAAAAGAACAGCTATTCACTTGTCTGAATAGCTGTTTCATTATAATACCTTGTGTTATGATTAAGAGACAATATGGATTAATTGGCAAAGACATTACTTATTCTTTCTCACAAAATTACTTTAGCGCCAAGTTCAAACAGCTGGGCCTGACAGACAGTGTCTACAGCAACTTTGACCTGGCTAAAATAAGCCAATTTAGCGACCTTCTAGAGCAGCAAGACAACCTAAAAGGGTTGAATGTTACTATTCCCTACAAACAGGCTATTATCCCCTATTTAGACAGTTTATCTAAAAAGGCAAGGCAAATTGGTGCAGTGAACACCATTCGCATTACCAAGAAAAACAAACTAAAAGGGTATAATACCGATTGGTATGGGTTTTATCATTCGCTTAAACCCCTGCTGAAAAAGCAGCATACGCATGCGTTAATTTTGGGTACAGGAGGAGCGAGCAAGGCGGTTGAATTTGCTTTGAAAAAATTGGGGATTACCTATAAGTTTGTGAGCCGAACCAAGCAAGATAATGAGTTTACCTACGAGGACCTCAACCAGGAGATCCTCACCCAATATTCGTTAATCATTAATACGACGCCCTTAGGAACCTTTCCACAAGTAGAGGACAAACCTGCTATTCCCTATGAATTTCTGACCGATCAACACTTGGTGTATGATTTGATCTACAATCCCGAAAAAACCGCCTTCTTGCGCCTTGCAGAAGCCCAAAAAGCCACGATCAAAAACGGAGGGGAAATGTTAGCTCTACAAGCAGAAAAAGCGTATAAAATATGGTCTAAGCGTTTTCAACAAGATTAATTTTGTAAAATCGGGGTTATTTATTACGTATTAATCCGCTTATTTCCTTTTACTTTAGATATTTTTTACTAAATTTGAGAATATAAGAAATATCCTAATCGAGGATTATTGTTGTTAATTATAAGATTTTTATACCTATGTTAGAACACAAGAATGAAAACCTGCACGAGCTAGCAGATGGACAAAATCCGGAATCAACTACCCCGACTTCTGCACACCTTGCTGAACGAGAAAAAGCTCTAGATTCCATTACTGCATCAAATGCTGAGGAAGGCGAAGACAATGACGTGCACGAAAAGAACGACATCGCGATCCTAGATTATGAAAAGCTGGATATGGAACAACTCACGGCAGAGTTGCAAAAACTTATTCAAACCTATAAAATCACCAATATTAAAGATATTGTCGAAGATATTAGAAAAGAGTTCTACCGACAATTCAATGATTTTATAGAAGAGAAAAAAGAAGCATTCTTAGAAGAAAACCCTGAGGCATCTGCTAGTGATTTTGACTATAATTTTCCGTTAAAAGCAACTTTTGACGCTTTGTACAACGACTTCAAGACGAAGAAAAATGCTTATCACAAAGAACTGCAAAATAATTTAACCGCAAACTTAAACAAGCGCTTACATATTATTGATCGCATCAAAGACCTTGTCGATACTAGCGAAAACAAAACCGATGCTCTTAAACTCTTAGGAGATTTGCGCGATGAATGGAAAAATGCAGGGGCTATTCCAAAAGATAAATACAATCACGTTTGGAATAACTATCACTTCCATATCGAGCGTTTTTACGATCAATTACACCTAGATAGAGAGTCTCGAGATCTAGACTTTAAATACAACTTGGATCAAAAGCAAAAGATTATCCAACGCGCAGAAGAATTACTTCAAGAAGATGACGTAATCAAAGCGTTTAGAGAACTTCAAACTTTACACCGTATTTGGAGAGAAGAAATCGGACCAGTAGATCGTGAAATTAGAGAAGAAATATGGGAGAAGTTTAGCGACTTAACCAAACAATTACACGATAAACGCGAGCTGTTATTTGAAAATTTAAGAGAAGGAGAAAAAGAAAACCTAGGCTTAAAAGTTCGAGTGATCAGTCAAATTGATATGTTGTCCAAACAAGATATTACTTCCCATACGCAGTGGCAAAAGGAAATCAAAAAAGTAGAAGACTTGCGCAATCAGTTTTTCTCAATTGGAAAAGTCCCTCAAGAAAACAATGAGGAAGTATGGGCTTTATTCAAATTAGCAACGAGAAACTTCAATGCAAACAAGAATAAATTCTACAAGGACCTCAAAAAAGTACAACAAAAGAATTATAACGAAAAGCAAGCGTTAATCGAAAAAGCCTTAAAGTACAAGGACAGCGAGGACTACGATAAGGTAACGCCAATTATGAAGCAAATTCAAGAGGATTGGAAGAAAATTGGTCATGTGCCAAGAAAGTATTCTGATCAATTGTGGAAGGACTTCAAAGATGCTTGTAATTTTTATTTCGACCGCCTACACGCTGTCCGCAATAACGAGAATCAGGAAGGAAATGAAAACTACAACAAGAAAAAAGAATTCTTAGAGGAGCTTAAATCTTTTGAGTTAGTGGGCGACCATAAAACAGATTTAGAAGCTATCAAAGAGAAAATAAACAGTTGGAAAAGCATTGGAAACGTGCCACACAACAAGCGTTTTATAGAAGGGAAATTCAACAAAATACTGGATGTTTTATTCGATAAATTAAGCTTGAGTAAAAGAGAAGCTGAATCGATGAAGTTTTCAAATCGCTTAGATGATTTAGTAGAAACAAATGACAAGCGCAAGCTACAGCAAGAAGCCCTATTTATTCAACGCAAAATTGAAGAAATACACAGTGGCATCTTACAGCTAGAAAACAACCTAGCTTATGTATCCAACGCAACCAAAGACAATCCTCTAGTAAAAGAAGTGTACAAGAACATCGAAAAGTACAGAGATGAATTGAAAATTTGGGAAGACAAACTACAACAGATTAAAAATCTAGATATGTAAAAACAAAAAGCTGGTTGAATGACCGGCTTTTTTTTGGTTTGTATTGAGAAATGGGAAACTCATTTTCTCATCAGCTCACCCAATCTCACAAAAGCAAAAACAGCGACAACTGTCAACCTTTAAAATACCCTTTGAGGATCCCTCCTACTCCCAAGGGAAGTAAGAGCGAGAACCAAAACAGCGCTATTGCATAGGTTCCACTATCGAGGATTAACAACCTAAGAAATTGTTGGGTTCCTTGTAGTCCCAATACTGCTTCAGTAGAAACAAATCCAACGAACAAGCAGATACATCCCATTTTGGTCCATCTGTTGAGAGCTAATTTGCCTTCTTCTATCAAAAGAGCCACGCCTAAGGCCGTAAATATCCCCAACATATTCAAGTGGATGAATCCGACGATCCAGCTACGTAAACCGCGTAAGGAAGCTGCTAGACTTTCAACGAGGGTGAGGACTTGAACCCCTATTCGAATCGCTAAACAAACGCCAGCAAACAACAGTAAGCCAGCAACCCAGGGCGTTTTTTTACGCTGTTTCACACGAAATTGCAGAAACAATGGTGGGATAAAATACCCTAAAGCAATTGTTTGCAACACCACTCCCACTCCATTGATATAGTACAATACTGGCACTTGGACGAACCAGCTAACAGCTAAAGCATACGTTAAAAGAACGGAGGTAATCCACATAAAGTAAAAGCGATTAAACCGTTGATTATCGATGCCTTGGGGGACAAATTTCGCAAATAGAAGCGCAACAAAAGCAGTAAAAAACCAACCGTCAAACTGAAAGTGTAAGAAAAATTGGATACACAGTTGAAAAAAAGTACCAGATTTCCCCATCATGCCAATGGCGGGTCCTAGAAACCACACCCCTAAAGTGGAAAAAAACATAAAAAACAGGGCTGATTTCACCAAGAGAGCCTCTTGCCTATTGGCGAAAGAGTTACGGGTCCAAAGGCGATAAACAAAGCCATAGGAGCACAAAATATGCAAAGTAGAAAAACAAATCGAAGCAGCTGCATACCCCTGAAAGGGAAAGGTTAGCGCCATTCCGATAACTGATACTTGGGTGATCCAAAACAAACGTCGGTAAAATTGATGTTCCTTGGGGGTATTAGGCGCGAAATACGCTGCGAATAACACATAGACCAATAAGTATAACCAACCGAGTAAGGCAAGATGAGAGTGGGCGTGTAAGACGTACAAAAAAGTGATCCCTTCAATGGGAAAAACAAAAGTGCTCCGCAGTAAAACCCCCAATAAAGCAGCAATTAAAAAATTGAAGAAGAGTATTTTATAGTAGATGGATTTCATGTGTTGCACAATAAGAATAGGTCACACTAAGGTAAGCATCTTCTTGTGGACCTGAAAATTTTAGCAGCCTTTTCTTCTCTCGTTACTAGGGAGAAAATTTGGAATATGCGAAGTGAATAGTGAGTAGTGAGTGGTGAGTGGTGAATAGTGAGTTGAAATTTTTTGGCTTACAATTTGTAATATGATTCCAAAAATTTTAAGCCATGAAAACACATAAAGATTTAGAAGTATGGGTTATGAGTATAAATTACGTGAGTGATATATATAAATTAACCAATAGCTTCCCAAAAACTGAGTTGTATACTTTAACTAGTCAAATAAGAAGAAGTGCAGTATCAATCCCTTCCAATATAGCAGAGGGAAGTGCGAGAGGGAGTTATAAAGAATTTATCCGGTTTTTATACATAGCCTTAGGAAGTTTAACTGAATTAGAAACTCAATTAATAATTGCTACAAATCTAAAGTTAGCTGCAATAGATGACCTGTATTTTAATCAATTGATAACCATTAAAAAAATGATTTTAGGTTTGATAAGATCAATGAAAAATAAAATAGTGAGTGGTGAATAGTGAGTGGTGAATAGTGAGAAGTGAGAAGTGAGTGGTGAATAGTGAGTAGTGAGTAGTGAGTACCACTCACCACTCACCACTTACCACTTACCACTTACCACTTACCACTTACCACTTACCACTTACCACTCACCACTCACCACTTACCACTTACCACTTACCACTTACCACTTACCACTCACCACTTACAACAAAGGAGACTGGTTTTTTGCTCGTTTGTAATAATAGGCAGTAAGTAAAATAAAGAAGATTAGATAAGCGATATTAAATCCTGCGGCACTAATCCACGCTTTTAAAAGTCCGTCGGGCAGCATAATTTTGATGGGTTGTTGGTAGAGGGTAATAAATACGGGAGAAATAAACCCTATCCATTTAGGCAGTACTGTTTTATTGAGAAATACGAGAATCGAAAACAGCAACCACCCCAATAACAACACGACAATAGCCGTTCCCCAGGCGATGTAAAGCACTTGGGTAAACCCGGTAGCCATTTCGATCAAATAGGGATGTGCACTAGGATCTGTGTGATAAATTGCTTTAAACGCTTCTCCTGTATAGTAAAAATCGGCATGTCCTAAAGGCATCAATACCACGCTGATTATCAGGATAAAATAGGTTAACCAGGCGTAAGGTTTAGATTTATCTTTAAAGAATTGAAAGGCTAACCACACCCCGGGCAAGAACAAAAACGCCGACATAGCAGGTAAAAGGGCGCCCCACATCAGGCGTTGAGAAGAGCCTTCGATCATCAGCAAGGCTAAGGTATGATCCAGTTGATCGACATAGGTTTCGGTAAATAATGGATACTTGGCAGGGTCTACGTGAAACCCTACAATGAGGATATCGCCAATAACCCAAAGGATGGACGCGATAATACTCGAAATAAAAGACCATTTAATTTTCGTTGAATCATTCATATTTACAATATTTAAGTTTAAAATAAGTTTAAGATTTGATTTCTTCCGCAGGTATGGGTACAACCATAGGAGATTTGGATAGTAATATCGCTTTGGTTTTGAGTTTTTTTGCACTGCGGATCACGGCGAAGATGACGAGTGCGAAGATGACCCAATCAATCGCGGCGCTTGCCCAATACACACTACTGATTCCATAGATAGGAGGTACAATAAGGAGAATGGGAATATAAAACACCACTTGACGGAGCAGGCTAATTAAGGTAGCGGGTTTAGCATCTTCAATTGAGGGAAACCACACCATCGCCATAAATACAAAGGGCAAAACTAGGAGCACACTCATGTACAAACGGAAATCGAACAATTGTTGGGGTAAAAATGCTACGTTAGGGATCATCACCGCTAGCAAACCTGAAGGAAAGAGCATAACCAAGATCCAAAAGGGCAAAAGAACTGCTAATCCAACGAGGGAGAACAAGCGATAGGCCCGTATGCTTCGATCGTAGTTTTGGGCTCCATAGTTCATTCCTGCTACGGGTTGTAAGGCGCGCATCAAGCCCCAAAGGGGGGTATTCAACAAAATATAGAAACGATTAACCGCGGTATAAAAGGCTATATCTCCATCCGTTCCATAGTTGGCCAACGCATTGAAGGCGACAATATTTTGGATGACGATCATCACCATCATAATAAAACCGGGCATTCCCAAAGCAAATGTTTCTTTTATGATGGAATTGTTGGGCTGTAACGACCAGAATCTCGTTTGGAAAGAAGCTTTTCCGCCAGCATAATACCATATACCTAGAAGGGTGTAGATCAACATGGAACAATTCGTTGCCCAGGCAGCACCTGCAACACCCCAACCAAGGGTGGATATGAACAAGGGTTTTAACGCCAAATCCACTAGAAGCCCAACAGCAATCATCCAGGCTGCAGTTTTCATGCGCCCTTCTGCCCTTACGATCATATTGAGTGCCAAACCGTGAATCCAGAAAAAGCTTCCCAAAATGGTTACTCGAAAATACTCTACACCAAGGGAGAGGATTTCCCCTCGTCCTCCCATCATATACACGAGTTCTTCTGCAAAAATATAACAGGGAATCGTCAAGGCAATTGAAAAAACAAGGGTTAAGTAGTTTACAGATCCCATGGCTTTTTTGAGCTTATCTGTGTCTTTTGCACCAATCCAAATGCTTATAGCCGAACCAATTCCCGTTCCGATTAACGTTCCGAATCCCTGGGCAAATTGCGCTAAGGGATAAGCAACTCCCACAGCAGCCAAGGCTGTATTACTCACTAGATGTCCGACAAATAAGCCATCTAAAAAATTGTTTAAACCGTATAAAACCATAGCTACAATAGCGGGCCAAGCCAATTGTATCATAACTTTGGGTAATTTTCCAGCCAAAATGAGTTCTCTTTGTTTATCCATCCTTATGTAGTTTTAAAATTGTACTAATATGTTCGAATGCAAGCTTCTATTTTCCATTTTCATTTGTGAAACGGGAAAGATAAATTTCTTTATTTATTAAGAATCATTCTAAACAATTGTTATATTTGCGCAAAGGTAATGGCTAACGCTCACCTCTATGTTTCAAATACGGAGTAAAAAATCCGTCAAAAAAAATGATCTTATGGCGATGACGTTGCGTTTGTACGATTTAAAACACAAGCATACTTTAGTAGAGAAAAACTATCCGACCTCTTTTTTTGATTTGGAAGAAGGGGGTATAAAAGAACATACCACTTATTTAGATTCTGTTCTAGGAAAGGGGTTCTACAAGGAAATATACTTTGATGGGGTGCATATTGGTTTTGGAGATGTTCGCCTAGCCAAGGCGTTGCACTTGGGGTTTGAAAGCAATTTTGAAACCATTGAGATGCACTTTACCCTCAAGGGAAAGAGCACGGCTCACACCAGTCAATTTGACAAGGATATTAGTTTTAGTGCCCATTCGCACAATTTGTTATATACAAATGGTTTAGGCGGCAAAATGCAATGGGATGCACAACCTTTTCAGCTGTGTGAAATCAACCTAAGACCTGATTTCTTTACGCGATATTTGCCAGAGGACCACCCGCTTTTTGCTCAATTCCGAAATGCCATTGAAAAGGGAAAATCGAGTTTGCTCCATCCACAACACTACCAAATCAATCATCAGATGTACCAGCTCATCGAACAGATTATCACCTGTGAGAAGAAAGGAATGTTTAAGCGGTTGTTTCTAGAAGCTAAAGTCATCGAACTATTGCTCTTGCAACTAGAGCAATTCTATGGGGACGAACCCTATAAAGGATCGTTAAAGCAAACCGACATCGATAGGATATATGCCGTTCGAGATTATATGATGCAAAATTTAGACAGTACCCAATCATTACTTGGCCTTGCCCATCAGGTGGGAACCAATGATTTTATATTAAAAAAGGGCTTTAAAGAACTATTTGGCACGACGGTATTTGCTTTTTGGGCACATGAAAAAATGGAACATGCCAAGGACTTACTCTCGGATGAAGTCCTAACGATAAGTGAGGTTTCCGAGCGCATTGGCTACAAGAATCAGCGCCATTTCTCTACTGCATTTAAAAAGAAATACGGTTTTTCACCGCGTGAAATCCAAAAAGGCCAATAGGATAGCCTGAAAAGTAAAAAAAGGATAGCTGCACCTGTGCAAATATCCTTAAAATCAAACTTTTATATTTTTGATAAATTCTTCACATGGGGCAAGAAAATACCGCGTATACAAAACACTTCGCGAATCTCGTCCTCTCGGAGGGTTAAGCTTTCAAAAGCCTCGTTGTCTGCTACAAACAACAGCGTATTGGCTTCCGTTTTGCGCTTAAAACGATAGCATAAAATACCGCGATTTTCAACGACTAATACATATATATTCCACGGTTTCATCTCGGAGAGTTCTATTCTTTTAGACAGCAAATAAGAACTAACTTTGATGGTGGGAAACATGTGCTCCACACCTAGTTGAAACGCGATATCTACCGCTTCTTCTGTGGGAAATACACAACAAGGCGAACTCGCCAAGCATTTATCCGGATTCATAAAATACTCTATATGATGATCTACCGAAATCATTTTTACGATCCGATCCTCTAAATCAACGTTATACACTGAATTGGGATGAATCAAAAACACCTCATTTAAGTCGATCTTATACTTGGTGCAAACCTCAATGATTTTATCATAACGCACCATAGCTCTAATTTTCCAAGACGACAACGTATTGGGTTTTATCTCTAATAAATTAGCGAGCTCTAAATCCGTTTTTAACCCAAGTAAATGTTTTAATCTACTGATTACATCATTTGCATCTAACATAGTTTTGCTTTTTACTATTCAACCATTTGTACGATTTTTTCAATTCTCACAGCTTTGCTTTTAGGTATACGAATCAAAAAGGCGGTTTTACTAAACAAAAGCCTTGATTGTACTATACAAACGCAATTACTGAGATTCAAGTGCAACTACCAATACAGAATCCCTATTTATTTAACATGTGAACACTTCCGTTAAAAGTACAAATAAATCGCATATATTCACTTAAATATGTATAAATATTCTCAATATAAGATTTACTTCTGTTTTTATATCGTTTGTTGTAAGTGATAAGAAAACTAAAAAAGCCCCTAAGGAGGGGCTTTTTTGTAGCGTGTGATAGGCTATTTAATCCTAACAAATCAATTCTACTTTTCCGCTTACTACATCGTAATAGCCACCGACTACGCCAATTTGTCCCTCGGCAATTAGTTTAGTTAAAGAGGGGCTGATTTGTTGTAGTTGTTCTACGATAGTGCGTACATTTTCTTTTGTTACTAATTCGATGAGCTCTGTTTGCGAAATAGCTGTGTCTTTGTGCTGTTCTTTCACTTTATCCACCACGGGGTGAATGCGCTCCAAAATGGTGTCGAGTTTTCCCAAGCTCGTGTGGTTGCAAGCGCCTGTTATCGCACCACAACGGCTGTGGCCTAATACAAAGATAAGTTTACTCCCTACGACATTACAAGCGTATTCCATACTGCCAATTACCTCGTCTGTCAATACATTTCCGGCAATTCTCAGGCTAAAAATGTCTCCAATCCCCTGATCGAGAACATGTTCTAAAGGAGCTCGACTATCCATACAGCTCAAAATCACGGCATGTGGATGTTGTCCGTCTTTTGTTTCTTGCAATTGGTGCAGGAAATTTCGGTTGTATTTTAAGTTGTTAACGAAGCGATTGTTGCCTTCTAACAAGAGGTCTAAACTTTGTGCTGGTGTAGTATTTGCTAATATTTCTTTTGTAAATGAGTTCATCTTTAAATGGTTTTTCTGTGTGATAAAATAATGTGTTGTTGCCCTTGGTCCACGTGGATAGCAGTATGAAATCCAGTGGTGGTAATTAGGATATTTTTTTCTTTGGCTTTTTCATTGATAAAAGTTTGAAGTAGCTCGACCACATCGATGTGGATATATCCCATTTGCTTAGCGTTAATGGCTAAGTGACAATTGTCAGGCAATTGATACAGTTTGTTTTTGATTGCTGTTTTGTTGAGAAAGGACACCTCTTGTGCCAAGGTCAAGGTAAAGGTGCGTTGTTCATTTTGGACGGATTGCTGCATAGAAAAGGCTTTGCGCACATTACCAAGCAGTAAGAAGGCTACACTAACAGCCATTCCCGCTAAAACGCCGACTAAAAGATCGGTTGCGACCACCATAACAAAAGTGACGATAAACGGCAGGAATTGCGTATAGCCTTTGTGCCAAAAATGGAGCAAAACGGTTGGTTTAGCGAGGTTATACCCAACTAAAATCAGCACAGCAGCTAAAGAAGCCAAGGGTATCATATTCAACACTAGAGGCAACAAAAGCACGGCTAAAAACAGTAAAACCCCATGGATAATAGCCGAGGCTTTATAGCGTCCGCCGGCATTGACATTGGCAGAAGAACGCACGACAACGGAAGTCATGGGCAAACCACCTACAAGTGAACTCAGTATATTTCCGATTCCTTGTGCTTTGAGCTCTCTATTGGTATTGGTACTGCGCTTTAGCGGATCCAAGCGATCAGTTGCTTCAATACACAACAAGGTTTCAATAGAAGCGACCACGGCAATTGTAGCAGCGATAATCCACACCGTTGGATTGGTCAATCCACTCCAATCGGGAAACACAAATAGGGAAGAAATTTCAGAGAAGTCATTTAATAAAGGGATGGCGACTAATTGGGTGGTATCAATCGCCCAAGAACTCCCGATATAGGTCCAATATTGATTGATTGCTATTCCGAGGACTACCACGACCAGTGCTGCTGGTAAAAAGGTAATAGCGCGCAGTGCTTTACTCTTGTTCCACAAGATCAAAATAGCCAAGGATAGGGATGCAATGGCGAGTGTTCCTTTGTGAATAACTGCCATACTCGTCAGGTCGCTCAAGGCATCAATGCCCAATACTAAGGGCAATTGCTTGATTAAGATTACCAATCCAATTCCGGCCAACATCCCTTCAATAACACTTGAAGGAAAAAAATTGGCAATTGCACCTAGTCTCAAATAGCCCAAAATCAACTGGATTACTCCAGCAATAATTCCGGCAGTAAGTAGGAGTTGGAAAGATCCCAACTCGCTAATGGCGGCTAAAATAATGGCGGCTAAGCCCGCTGCCGGACCACTGACGCTAACATTTGAGTGACTTAAAAATCCGACGACAACTCCCCCGATGATGCCTGAAATAATTCCAGCAATCGGCGGGGCGCCAGAGGCTAGTGCGATTCCCAAACACAAGGGAAGCGCTACTAAAAAGACCACAAGGCCTGGAGCAACACTTTTTTTCCATGTTGCTAAACGCATAGTATGTATCATATTTTGTTTACTAAAGAATTAATCTCACTGGTGTCCCCAGCTAGGTGATAAACAGAGTCATAGGCGTTGCATAGAAGGCGATTATCGTCCCCTATCAACAGGTAAACTCCTTATCAATCCTAAGGGATTAACCAATGAAAATACAAGGTGAGGGGGATTGCTCTTTGCGTCAAACAAACAGCATAAACAAGACGTAAATCCACACCGAAACAGGACAATCGTCCATACTGAACACGGTCGTATACCCCTAATACGCGTCTTATTTTTCTTTAAGCAACAAAAAATTCTGGAGGAGGAGATACGACATCAAACTCTTGAGATTCGTATATTAACTTTAAGTGTGCAAAAGCAAGTCCTTCGCCATCAACATTTTGATACACAAAATCGTCTTGAACGTGGAAAAAGTCGTTGAAGTGACCTTTTTCTTCTTCCTCTGCATTGGTAATTGGTTTTTTATTTTCTTCCGAAATAGCAATCATCGGTATATCCAATTCAATGCCTGCTAACACCGCAATAGTTGGGGTAGCAATAAAGTTAACAAAGAAAAGTAACACGACTAGTGATGCATATTTCATGGAAACAAAAATATTTTTTTTCCAAAAAACACAAGAATTTGAGGTGTTAATTTTTTTGTAATTGTGCTTTTTCTTCGTCTTATCCAAACGACTCGGCCAAAAATTCGAACACTTTCAATACACCAGGAACGGGAATTTGATGTTGGAGATATTCTTCTTTAGTAAAATACTGTACTCCACCAATTTCATTGGCAACGGTTATTGTTTCTCCTTTTAATTCATAGTAGTAACAGGCTTGTTGCATCATGATATTCTTTTTTTCACCAAAAGCGGGCGCCACAATGGGGGTTAAAAAGGAGAGTCTATCGGGTTGTAAACAAAGGGATAATTCCTCTTCAATTTCGCGAATTAACGCTTGTTTACTATCTTCATCTGAATCTATTTTTCCACCAGGTAAATACCACGCTTGTTTATTCTTACTAAAGGCTAACAGCAGTTTGTCACCATCCAAACACACCAGTCCAGCTGTCTGTAGATCAACCCAAGGTTCACCCACCACTGTAAGGTAGTATTCGGTGGTCGGTTGTCCTAAAAACTCCTTATTCCAAACCCTTGATAGCTGTCCGCCTAGTTGTTCATACATCAGATTGGTTTCATGCGAACTCCATACCATCAAATAGTCGAATTTCTCCTTTAAGGCTACTTCTTTAATTTTATTGACTAGGGGTTCTAGTCCTTCTTCCCTAAAAAACTTAGGCAAAAGGTAAAATTCCGTCAAATGTCCAAAATACAATTCCGTACGAAGAGTAAAATAAGCCACTACCTCACTCCCCGATTTCACCCAATATGCCTTGCTTGCTTTGGTTGAATATTCCTCCTTCTCTAGTAGGTGGTTCCCAGGTAAACAAAAAGTTTGTGCTTGTGCTTTGAATGCTTTGATGGTTGGACCATGGGGTGTAAGGAGCTGTTGTACGGTAAGTTTAGGTAGAGACATCGTTGTTGTTTTGTAGTTGATGCGGTTTATCTAGTTCGTATTATATGCACGTAGGCTTACACCTTCTTATAAGCAAACCGTACGCATTAGCGTCAATAATGAACTGCGAAAACCGGACACCGCTAAAGTAAAAAGAAAAAGCAGGACAATAAAATCATCCTGCTTTTTCTTTTTCACAAAATTTTGTTTCGCAGTACGAACAACTTTATTCGCACTACTTGTTTTTAATTTAAAAAATAAGGACTATTATGAAACAACAAACAATTAAACAGAACACTTATATTTTTTAAAATTAAAAACGAAAAGTTCTCTTTTAACTTAAAATTGCACCTTCTTTTTCGCCTTACTTAAAAAGAAGATACGCGTCTAAAAGAACTTCCACTCAATTATTTAATTCCCCAACAAAGGAAATACCATTCTAGTTAATAAACAAGAAAAAAAGGGGGGAAATTATATTTTTAATTTTTTTTTAATACACAAAAAAAAAACGTTAAGCGAAATGAAAATCTATCGTATTAATATTGTTTAAAACGCAAAAAAAACAAAAAATCAGTAGGTAAAATTCACTCCTATTTTGAGCATTCCGAATGAAAATAGAACATATTGACTTGATTTATGCTGTTTTTGGCTCATTTTCATTAAAAAACTAGAAGTTTACCTACTAAGATTTAGATCGTAAGGCGAGAAGGTATATCCCTATGTAAAAAAAGTCTTTTACTTATTGTGTTGTTCGAGTAAACAGCATCCCCAAGCATTGAGTTGTTTTAAAACGTCTACCAACTGTATCCCCATAGGGGTTAATGTATACTCTACACGAGGAGGCACTTCGTCAAAGCGCTGTTTGAATAAAATACCCGCTTCTTCTAGTTCTTTGAGCTGTTGATTGAGCACACGGCGATCCACAGTAGCGATGCCACGTAAAAACTCACTTGGCCGTTTTTCGCCTTCGTTAATTCTCCAAATAATTGGAATTTTCCATTTACCACTAATTGCTTTTACTGCGTATTCAAGCGGGCAAACTTTTGCTTCAATGATTTGTTTTTGCATTATCCAAGGGATTATGTACACAAAGGTCTCATTTTTTTTTTACTCCACCTAGGCTTTACTTGTTTGATAGTACCTACATCCCCCTTGTTTGTGCTTAGGACAGCTGGTATTGCTTTGCATAGGCTAGGATACATGATAATAAACGCAGAAGGCGTAAAATAAGCAGCGTTTATTGAATTTTATCCCACACAACAGCAAAGAATCGACATAGGCGATCAACGAGTTAGGTGATATCCCATTCGTTTTACAGTGAAAACCCTCCCTACCCTATCACTTATATGTCATGAATATTAATTAAATTTATACTAATAAGACAAAGCACAATTGAAAAATTAACGTCAAATAATTTACTCTTTAGTATATTTAGATAAAAAAATTCAATACTTTTAACCGTAAATTCACCATTAAATACAATTATATCATATGAAAAAAATTACAATGAGCCTATTGGCTATTTTCGCTACAAGTGGTGTGGCATTCGCACAGACTCCAGATGTTAAAATTGGGGCAAAAGCAGGTTTAAACGTTACGTCGGTAACTAACATCGATGAATCAAAAAGCAAAACAGGATTTCACGTTGGAGCTGTAGCTGAGATTTTTATAAACGAAAAGTTTGCTGTGCAGCCCGAAGTTCTATACTCAACACAAGGAGTAAAAGGGCCTTATTCATTTAAAGCTTCCTTTGATTACATCAATGTTCCTATTATGGCTAAATACTATGTAATAGACGGGTTAAGCCTTCAAGCAGGTCCGCAAGTTGGATTTTTAGTAAAAGCAGAAGAAGAAGAAAAAATATCTGGTATTAAAGAATCACAAGACATTAAAGACTATGCGAAAAAAGTTGATTTTGGATTGAACTTTGGTGTTGGTTATGAACTACCGATGGGTGTGTTTGCCGATCTTCGCTATAATTTAGGACTTTCAAAATTAGATAAAGATGGAGAAGGTTCTTCTAAGAACAGCGTATTCCAACTTTCTGTAGGATACAAATTTTAATCTAATTTAAGGAAGAAAGCGTGATTGGATTTTATTCTCATTCACCCTCAAACCTAAAAGAAGTAGTTGTTTTATTGCATACTTCTTTTTTCGCTAAGATCTAACTTCATCTACTATGAAAAAAATTACAATGAGCCTATTGGCTATTTTCGCATTTGGCGTACAAGCTCATGCACAAAAACCAGACACAAACATTAGGTTAAAGACTGGATTAAACATCAGTACAATTACCAATGAACCTTCTAGCAAAACAAAAGCGGGATTCAATATTGGGGTAGCAGCAGAGTTTTTTGTAACAGAAAAATTTGCCTTGCAACCAGAGCTTCAATACTCTACCCAAGGAAGTAAATTTGACAAAAGCTTAGGCGAATACTTCGGTTTATACGATGCCGATATTCAATTTAAGATGAATTACATCAATGTTCCTATTATGGCCAAATACTATGTAGCTGAGGGGCTAAGTCTTCAGGCGGGACCACAACTAGGGTTTAACGTAAAATCAGAAATAGAAATAACGGCCAATGGAATTACGGTTACACAAGACAATAAAGACTTGGTAAACACCGTTGACTTCGGTCTAAATTTAGGGGTTGCCTATGATTTGTCTTTTGGACTATTCTTCGATGCGCGCTATAATCTTGGATTGACGAAGATCAACAAAGTTGGAGATGACACTAAACAAAGCGTCTTTCAATTGAGTGTAGGGTATAAGTTTTAGTGGACAGGGTTGCTCCTATTGTAGGGTTTGAGCATAAGCAAAAGCAATAGGCAAGCCGTACAAAGCTAGGCTTGGAAAAAGCACAAAAAAAGCGCATGATTAGTAGATCATGCGCTTTTTATTTGGGTGATTAATGGGTTTCGAACCCACGACCTTCGGAACCACAATCCGACGCTCTAACCAGCTGAGCTATAACCACCGTGTTTGTTTTTTTGGGTGACTAATGGGTTTCGAACCCACGACCTTCGGAACCACAATCCGACGCTCTAACCAGCTGAGCTATAGCCACCGTGTATTTTCTTTAGGTGTTTCAAACACATTCACCTTTTTCTTTGTATCGGTTGATGATAACCATCCTCCTTTACGATAAGTTTTTTTGGGTGATTAATGGGTTTCGAACCCACGACCTTCGGAACCACAATCCGACGCTCTAACCAGCTGAGCTATAACCACCGTTTTTGTCTTATTTTGACGCTTGCAAAGGTAGCCATATTTCCTTAGGTTGCAAGCATTTTTTGAAAAATTTTACATCAAATCATCTAACCGATTGACTGCCACATATCTTTCTACCGTAAATCCTTCAGCATGTTCAGTATTAATCAATCGCCCCAGGTCTTGAGCACGATAAACAATGCTATCGAGGAAGTTTTTTGAGGTAATTGGCGTAGCAGGTTCTTTGGAGTTTAGGTCGTAAAATTGGGTAGCATAAGCCAAGACGGCTTGCATCTTTTGATCGATAAATCCTGTTACATCTACAACAAAGTCAGGTTCAATGTTTTTCCACTGGATATAGTGATACACCAATTTAGGTCGCCAAGCCTCCTGCTCTACACCGTTTATAGCTGTTTCAATACGTCTTAATCCAGCTAAAAAACAAGCGTCAGACACCAATTTACTGCCCTTTCCATGATCGATATGGCGATCGTCGATGGCGTTACACAAAACAACCTCCGGTTTGTATTTGCGGATCATTTTAATGATTTCCAACTGATGTGCTTCGTCATTGACAAAAAAGCCATCGCGAAAACCTAAATTTTCTCTGGCTGAAACCCCTAGAATAGCGGCGGCAGCGGCGGCTTCTTGTGCTCGAATTTCTGCACTTCCTCTCGTTCCTAATTCCCCTTGGGTTAAATCGATAATTCCGACTTTTTTACCCAGGTGAATTTCTTTTGCAAGTGTTGCACCACATCCCAATTCAACATCGTCTGGATGGGCGCCAAAGGCTAATATATCTACTTTCATACGCTTAAAATAAAATCTTTTTCATGGTGGTTGATTTGTTTACCGTTTCCACAAATTCACTCGTTGGATCACTCTCTGCCGTCACGCCACACCCAATATACACATTTACTTGTTCTTTTTCAATCTCCATACATCGCAAATTGACAAACAAGTCAGTGGTTGTTTGCTCATTTGGGGAGGTATAGTTGAGTTCTCCTAAATAACCAGCATAGTACTTTCGGGAATAGCCTTCTTCCCGAATGAGAAAATCGCGTGCGACCGATTTGGGCATTCCACAAACTGCGGGTGTTGGATGCAAGGCCTCGACCAGTGTTTGCACGTCGTCTTGTTTCAATTCGGCTTGAATACTCGTACAAATATGCATTACCTTAGCTGCTCTTTTGGTAAAAGGTGGCGATAGGTCGATTGTGCTGCTCAACGGCTGCAACTGCTCTACGATAAAATCCGTTACATATTGTTGTTCTTCTTTTTCTTTTTCGCCCCAGTGTACTTCTTCCATTCCGTGGTTGACCTGGGTTCCTGCCAAGGCCATTGTCCGCAAGGTTTGTCCTGTTAGTTCAATGAGTGTTTCGGGCGTCGCCCCCATCCACATTCCTACTTGAGGGTGGTAAATCACATAGCAAAAAGCCTCGGGATAGGCCGCGAGCAATTGATCAAACAACGTTGCTACCTCTGCTACCTGCAACGGCACTACTTCTTTGCGAGAAGGCACTACTTTTGCGAACTTACCCTGTTTAATCGCCTGTACACAACGGCGAACCAAATCTTCGAAATTGGCTTTCGCAGGTTGTTCCTCGTAATTTAATAAGGCAGCAGCGGATTTATCCCCACCAAGCGATGCTACTTGCAGCTGTTCTTTCGTCCAATCTGCCTCTAGTTGCACCGATGCGTCCAAGGGAATATAAAAGCGCACCCCTTCGTAAAAAGGCGCAAGAACAAATCCTTTTTCTTTAAAATTAGAAACGAGATGTAGTGTAGAATCGCACTGAAACAAGCCTTTTACTTTGGTTTGGCCTGGTTTTTTATACAGTACAAAAGGCTTGTCTTCTTTTATATGCGTGAACCACGTTTCATATAACTTCATTACCCTTTGTTTTTATCGATTACTATATTGGTTATTTTACATACCGACAGCAATACATCGTTTTCATCTGTAATGCGAATTTCCCACAAATGCAGGGTTCGACCACGGTGTATCAGACGCGCTGTTCCCGTTACGAGTCCAGCTCTTTTGCTGCGCACGTGATTAGCGGAAATCTCAATTCCTCTAATTTCCTGTTCGTTTGGGTCGATGAGCATAAGCGAAGCACCACTACCCAAGCTCTCTGCGAGTGCCACCATGGCACCGCCGTGCAACAAACCCGCTGGCTGATGTACGCGTTGATTTACGGGCATTGTAGCCACTAAAAACTCTGGACCAGCGTCTATATAATTAATTTCCAATGTTTCCATCAAGGTGTTCTTTGTCACCTTGGCATACATGGCTAATACCTCTTCTTTATTAAAATCCTTTCTGCGTTTCACATTCATGTTATAACTAATTTTAGGCGTCTTAAAAGTAAGCCAAAAAAGATGTACTCCTCTTAAAAATATTATAATTCTTTCTTTTTTGAAAGTGGCAATACATTTCTTCTGCTCCAAGCCCGACGTGTATCCTATTTTTTTAGTATTTTTAAGCCCTTAAAATAAAGAACCAATTTTATTGTTAAGGAAGCAAATAATGGAAGATATCCAAAAAGAAGTTCACAACGCTTTTGAAGTGATTAAAAATGGCGGTATAATTTTGTATCCGACGGATACGATATGGGGTATTGGTTGCGATGCGACTAATTCGGAAGCCATCAAAAAAATATATCAATTAAAACAACGTGCGGAGAGCAAGAGCATGATTGTCTTGGTAAACGGCGATCGCCTTTTACACCGTGTTTTTCACAATATTCCAGAAGTGGCTTGGGAGATATTAGAATTCAGTGACAAGCCGACTACGTTGATTTTAGATAACCCTAAAATTGTAGCGCCAGAAATTATTTCGGCAGATCAATCTTTAGGTGTTCGAATCGTCAAAGACACTTTTTGTTACAATTTGATTGAGCGCATGAAGGTTCCCTTGGTTTCAACCTCTGCAAACCTCAGTGGTTTTCCTTCTCCTCAAAATTTTATGGATATTGATTTACGCATTCTTGAAGGGGTGGATTATGTGGTGAACCTCAAACAACAGGAAACCAAACCCCACAAACCTTCTACTATCATTAAATTAAAAGAAAACGCACAAGTAACGATCATTAGAAAGTAAACGGTGCCATTAGAAACTATGACCCTAGATAACCCAACTTATAAAGAAGCCCTACAACATCCCATCTTTGAGATTATTACCCAAGCCGCAGCAAACTTGAAGGTAGAGGCCTATGTAATTGGCGGTTTTGTACGCGATTTTTTACTCGAGAGAGATTCCAAGAAAGACATTGATATCGTTGCCGTTGGCAGTGGTATTGAACTGGCTTTAGCGGTTTCGAATTTACTTCCCAATCACCCTAAAGTTCAGGTGTTCAAGAACTATGGCACGGCTATGTTGCGCTATGACGACATCGACATTGAGTTTGTTGGTGCGCGCAAAGAATCCTACCACTTTGACAGTCGCAATCCTGTGGTAGAAGATGGTACCCTAGCGGACGACCAAAACAGACGTGATTTTACCATCAATGCCCTAGCCTTGTCACTGAGCGAAGCTACCTTCGGCCAGCTAATTGATCCGTTTAACGGCGTATCCGACTTGGCGAACAAGATCATTCGCACGCCTTTAGATCCCGATATCACCTATTCGGATGATCCCTTGCGCATGATGCGCGCCATTCGCTTCGCTACCCAGCTTGATTTTATCATTGATGAGGCTTCTATCGAATCTATTACAAAGAATGCACACCGCTTGGAAATTATTTCTGGTGAGCGCATTGTGGACGAACTCAATAAAATTCTCTTGGCATCAAAACCTTCTAAGGGTTTTTTATTGCTGTACAAAACGGGGTTACTTCACTTAATTTTACCCGAATTAATCGCTTTAAACCAAGTAGAAGAGATCGAAGGACATACTCATAAAAACAACTTTTACCACACCCTAGAGGTAGTGGATAATATAGCAGAAAATACCGATGATTTGTGGTTGCGTTGGGCAGCCTTACTTCACGATATTGGAAAAGCGCCTACCAAGCGTTTTTCAAAAAGACAAGGATGGACGTTTCACGGACACGAATTCTTGGGCGGCAAGATGGTCAAAACCATCTTTACGCGCTTGCATATGCCGTTGAATCAAAAGATGAAATTCGTACAAAAAATGGTCATGATGAGTTCTAGACCGATTGTACTGTCGCAAAAAGAGGTTACCGATTCGGCGGTACGTCGCTTAGTATTTGATGCAGGTGAAAACGTAGAAGATCTCATGATTTTATGTGAGGCCGATATCACCACTAAAAACCCTAATAAATTCAAAAAATACCACAACAACTTTCAGCTGGTTCGCAAGAAGATCGTTGAAGTGGAAGAAAGGGATCACATCCGCAATTTCCAACCGCCAATTACGGGAGAGGAAATTATGACGCTGTTCAATCTACAACCCTGCAGAGAGATAGGTACTTTAAAAGAAGCGATAAAAGAAGCGATTCTAGAGGGGGTAATTCCCAATGAGTATGATGCGGCATATGACTTTATGTTGGCAAAAGCGGAGAAAATGGGACTAACAATTGTAAATAAATAATAGTATGAAAAGCTCTTTTTTACCTTTGGCGAAACTTTCCCTGGTACTGGTGTACTTGGTAATATTTGCTGGAGCTGCTGTTCGGATGACTGGTTCGGGCATGGGATGTCCTGATTGGCCAAAATGCTTTGGTTATTACATTCCGCCTACGGACGAGGAAGTCCTGATGTGGCAACCCGATCGCACTTACGAAAAAGGACAAATGATTATTCACGACGATGCACTTTGGAAAGCAAAAGACACCTTTACGACTTCTGCTAGTTACGAAGAGGAGCATTGGGAGAAATACACCAAACACGATTACGCCAAATTCAATCCACAACACACTTGGACCGAATACATCAATCGTCTATGTGGCGCATTAGCAGGATTGGCTTGTGTAGCTATGGCCATTGCATCTGGTAGGTATTGGAAAACGCGCAAAAAATTGGTTTTAGCCTCTTGGTTGGTCGTTTTCTTAATGGGGTTCCAAGCTTGGTTAGGCGCTACTGTAGTATATTCGGTACTCAACCCGATTAAAATTACGGTTCACATGGTAATGGCTTTGGTTATTGTCGCTATCATTATCCATATTATTAAAGTAGCCAAAGATAAAACCGAAATCAAAAAATACAACGCTACCTTCCGCGTACTAACTGTGATAACGCTCCTTCTAACTTTAGCACAGGTAGTGTTGGGTACGCAAGTACGCGAATTTGTAGATGAGCAGGTAAAAGCGGGAATTACCAACGAATACTTGTGGTTAAACAACCCTACAATTGAATTTTATATTCACCGCAGCTTTTCTATTTTGGTTTTTGTGTTGAATTTTTATTTATTCTTCTTGAATAAAAAGCTAAACTTAGGTTTCTCCAAAGTAAAATGGGTTGCTATTCTCTTGGTTCTAGAGATTCTAACTGGTATACTGATGCAATATGCTCATTTCCCTTTTGGCTCTCAAACGGCTCATTTAGTCCTTGCTTCCATCCTATTTGGGGTGCAGTACTATTTGTTCTTGGAAGCGAGAAAGTGTTACTACAGCGGAAAAAGTTCCTTAGATTAATACAACGATCACAATATAGTAGTCAAAAGAACGTTTATGTAGTTGTATACCTAAACGTTCTTTTTTTATTTAAAATATATACAAATAGTCTTTATTTGTATAATTAATAATGATTTTTACTAAGTTCCCCTTAATATTACCTTAAATCATTTGGATATTTAGGTAAAAACTCTTTATTTTTGCTCATATTATCAAAAAGTTTAACCGTATTGCATCTTACAACAAGCAAATCGATTTTAAACTTTTAACCCCCTATTGCTATGACAACAAAAAAAATTGGTATTACATTTAGTTCATTTGACTTGTTACACGCAGGTCATATTAAGATGTTAGAAGAGGCTAAACGTCAATGTGATTATTTGATTGTTGGTTTACAAACAGATCCAACCATCGATAGACCAGAAAAAAACAAACCCACACAAACGGTGGTAGAACGCTATATTCAGTTAAAAGGATGCAAATTTGTTGACGAAATTGTACCTTATACGACAGAACAAGACCTTGAAGACATTTTACGCGCTTTTCACATTCACGTGAGAATTATCGGAGACGAGTATGCTGATAAAAACTTTACAGGAAGAAAATACTGTGAAGAAAAGGGCATTGAGTTGTATTACAACTCAAGAGACCATCGGTTCTCCAGCAGTTCTTTGCGAAAAGAAGTTGCCGAAAAAGAAAACGGAAAACTAATTGCGATGTAAGCAAATGCACAAAGCCTGAGATTGATGTCTTGGGCTTTTTTATTGGACAACACTTGAAGAAAGGCTGTACCTAATATTGGAGTCAACGCGCCAAAAAAAATCCTGTTCAGGGAAAGTAACCCGAACAGGACCTGTTTGATAAATTCAGATCAGAATTGATTCTCAATATCGTATTCCTATTAGATTGCAGTGTGGATAACGGTGAAAAATAAACTCTATCGACTTCAAATATTTTTTATACTTCGAATCTTTTCTTTCTTTATCTATCTTGGTGTAAACAAAAAACAAATATTCTCTCTAAATTGACTTCGCAACGCTGCTGTGATTTTTACAATCAATTAACAGATTTGCTACGCGTATTTGCCAAAGCTAAAATCACTATCGTTGGATAAATCTCCATTTTATATAGAAGTATAACGCCAAATGTCTCTTTTTATTTGATGGTATACCATTTATTTGCATCGTTTAATTTTATTCTTTTAATAAGCTGTGATAAATATAGTGAAATAATCAATAAAATCACCTATTTAATCAAATAAACAAAATAAGGTAATTCTACCCACTATTTAATTAAATTAACGCTATTTTTAACATTAATACCCATATAAATAGCTTAATATTTTGTTAAAATAATATAGCTTAACCGAATATATAGGAGGACAAGTCAGGATCAAAATAGTTGAAAATTGCAAAAAATGCGCAAAAAACAAGGGTACAAAGGTAAAAAAAAACCTGCTCCACTGTATAGCCTGAGGAGCAGGTAGGATGTGATAAGTAGTACTCACAAACACTCAGTAGTAGTGGTTTTTGTAAATACGTACAAATTCTAGTTAGAAAGGGCTTTTTAGTACTCGATTACCTTTTAATTTAAGGTATAAGCAATTTCAGATCAGCTTGCAGTTCCTTATCTGGGGGTGTAAACAAACATCGGTATTAGATTGGCAAGGCAATCTTATAGTAATACACGGTTCTTTTAAAGAAAAAGAATCGCGTTTTTACTTTACTTCTTTTCTGGATGATATAGTCTTCTTGTATCAAACGATAATGTAAAGCGACGGGAATAGTTGACAAGATGATATAATTCCGGCCTTGTATTTTTTCTTTGTGAAATAGAACTAAAAACTCTTCGAAATAATCATCCTGTTGCAACGATTCGAGCTGTAAAACAATTGAATCTAGCATTTCTATTTTTAGTAAGTGAATATCTATTGCAAATATACCAAAAAAATTACAATATGAGTACGTATTTTTTAAAATACAAACATTTAACACATAAACTATTCAAAATAATAAGGAAAAATAACATTTATTTATTAAAATAATATGTTATTTTTAAAACTATCCATTTAGGTATTCATTTAATGTGAAAAAAGTGTTATTTAATTTAAAAAAATGCAATTCAAAAAAAACACAATACATTAATATACAGCGCTTTACGATTTAAATAAATGATTATTTTCGATTATTTCACTATAAAATGAGAGGTAAATCTCAATCTTACATTTATTTTGACTACCAAAGCTACTTTATGAGATTTTTTCTCGATATCCTTTGGTAGCATTCTAGTAGTGCCCAAAGAAAAATGGCGGGAGTTTTCGCAACTGTTGTTGCAAATTTATTCGCAAAGCTGCTTATGTTATTTAAAAAATTAAAATCTGTTGATTTATTTTTATCTAGGAAACAAATTCACGATTTTCTCCAATTATTTCACTCCCACAGGATTGTTTTCCTACTATTATTTGAGATTTCGTTTATATTGTTATACTGCCCTCTTGTTTATTTATTACAGTTATCCTTTAGTGCGTATTGAAGTATAGAGCATTGTACTCTATATATCCAAAAAAGTAAAAAAAGGTAAAGACTAGAGAACGTTACTCATCATGACTGACTTATATAGGTCATTATAAATTAATTCATGTGCCCTAATTAGTAAAAAATGAATTGTCTTCTTTTAAGGTATAGGTCTAATTTTAAAAAAACAAAAATTGCGTATTCCTCTTATTTCTGTGGCTAATACTATGGACTATTTACTTTTTTTTCGCTCAACACATTGATTCTAGCCCTGTATCACCTGCTCTTTTTTTGTTCAGCTACAGATCGAACTCACTCATTACCATAAGAAAAGATGCCTTGACTTTCAACTTGAGCATGTCTTGTAATAGAGGGATAAAAAGGATAAGCACCTCCAGCGAAAATCAACTTAGTTTTGTTAGAGCAAACAACAAAAGAAATGAAAAAGAAACTAATTATTAGCGCGTTCTGCCTGTTGCAACTCCTCCTTTCATGTGAAAAAAAAAGGGATTCTACATTCGAAATAGTAGATAGTACTCCAGGTTATACAGAAACGCTAGCCCCTCTAGAACAAGATCCATATCGTGAAAGCATAAAAAAAGGATGGAAAGAGGTCAATGCGTACTATACGTATCACTTTACTGGAAAAATCAATAATACGTATGCATTTGACATGAATTTACGCATTATTGACGATCGTATTTCGGGTTACTACTACTACTTAAAATACGAAAAACCCATACAGATTGAAGGGGAAATCACAGGCAACGTCGTTTTTTTTACCGAAGAATTGGGCAATACTTTTGAGGGGATATTTGATCATAATAAAGGGGAAATTAGCGGATATTGGACGAATAAGTCAACGGGGGAAACCTTTAATTTGAACATGGCTAATCCGAAAGGAAAAGGGTATCCTAAGCGGTCTTACCGCGTGTTAGCTACGGAAAAATCGCCTGGTTCTGACACCTATTACATTAGTCAAATCGAAGAGACTGATTCCAAAAATCAAAAGCGAATAATCCCGATTGAATCTCAATTTTGGGAGACTGAGATCGTGGATAAGTTTGATTTATACATTGAAGATTACAATTTTGACGGGTATTTAGATTTGTGTAGTTTCCAATCTCTTCCTAGTAAATATGTGTATTTCACTTACGATGCCGCCAATCGAAACTACGTTGAAAATGCGCAATACAGCCATTTTGATACCCCTCCATTTGCCACTAACTTTAGAAAGAAATTACTATACTTTAGAACGGATTTCAACAATAAATACTATAGTATATATCAGTACTATCAAGGGTGGTTACGCAAGATTTACGTTGCAGCTTCTCACGTGGATGAAAGCGACGATTGGGCTGAATACTATCACTACGTCAATGAAGAAGCGCTTGCAATTACGCCTGCGGCATTTGAGGCTCAGTATGGCAAACAGGTATTGCAGGTATTTGAAACAGCTGAAGAACAATAACCGCACAACAGGTCTAGGCTTATCCGATAAAAAAGATCTTGTGTTGTTACAAGATCTTTTTTTGGTTTCACAGCGGTGAACTTTTTATTTTAGTTTGCCCTTACTCACTATAGGATGAAGAGAATAAACAGCCTTGTTCTTCTTTTGTTGGTAAACAGCTAGGCTCAACGACCACAAGTTTTGGGATTATTATCTTTACTGCTGACTATATTTAGTTATTGCTCAATGCTCCAGGTATTTGCCTAGTTATTTCATCGTCAAAACACAGAATCATATAATCAACATCTTCTGCTTCTAGTTGCTTGATAATCTGAAAGTACTCTCCAATAACGTAATCGAGTTTTTGCGAATACATCAAGACAGTTGTTAGGTCTTCCCGAATTTCATATGCGCTGTTATCTGACATTCGCTTCAAGGTTAGCTTTTGATAATTCTTGCCTTTTTTTAAATATTTTTTAATGTGGTCAATATCTAGGTTATTTAAAGATAATCCACAGGTTGATTTTTTTCGCTTTCCTGCTTCTGTTACTTTGCCATTCAAGATATCCGCACTAGTTGACAACGGCCCTTGGGTAAATGACAGCAGCGATCCTTGGATGCTTCTACTCAATTTAAACAACGATGTCTCATCTGTGATATACACAATTTTATCTTTATCAACTCCCCAGGTCGCAACAATATGTTCTACATACTCTTGGGGTGTACTATTAATCTCTACCCCTATTCCCTTTTGGGCAACGGAGATCATAGGGAAAAGACAGACAACTAAAAATAATCTTTTCAACATAAGTGCGAATTTTTCGTTACTAATACCGTATAAAGCCAGTTTTTCTTCCTTATTGGAACAATAAATCTAATTATAGCTGTACTAAAATATACTTTTTTCATAAAATAACATAATTAATATATTCCAATTGAGAATACACAGGCTTTAAATAGAGAAATTTATTCGAGTTGTTCGGTGTATACCGTTAACTATATGACAGTCTTACCTAGGTAGTTTGCTCAATATTTTTTTATCGATATAAAAGGTTCCAAAGGGAACAACACAAGCGAGCAAGACTTTCCACGTTGTTTTTCGAAAGGTCCATTGTTGTTCGACACCTACACTGAGGGTATTAAAGAGAAATAGCAAGAACAAGGTTCCGTGTAGCATTCCCATAACTTTAGTGCCCATGGGGAAGTCCAGTATATATTTGAGCGGCAGTGCTATAAAAACGAGAAGCAATAAGGATATTCCTTCTAAAATGGCCAGCATTCTCAATCGACCGAGTTTGGTTTGCATTAATTTTTTCATTGTTGTTTTAGTTTAACTGTTTGATATATTGCAGGATGAGTTCAACTGCCTCATCGTGTAGGACTGTGGTTCCCAATTTGGGCATATGTTTTTCTCCCATGACGCTCATGCGAGCGGCTATTTTTCCTGTTTTGGTCCAAATGCCTGTGTGATGAAAAGGGGTTTCCAATCGAAAATCAAGGTTTACACTTTTAGCCATTCCATGGGGATTATGGCAGTGTGCGCAATTCACCTCTAAATACGACCGGACGCGTTGTTCTATAGGTTGGCCAGGGTCTTCGTAATTGACCGCGGAAGAGATTGCTGTAATCGTTGAATGAATCAATTTACCTTGGTCTTGTAAATACGTTAATTGATTCACTTCTTCTCCTGCTCTATGGACCTTACGGTTCATATTTCGTGCTTTAAAACCAATAGGCAAAAGCTGATTCCCAACTTGATGACAGCTTCTACAATCTGCTGTAGTTGGGATTTTGTAATTGACCTGTCGCACTTTGGCGTGAGCGTCGATAAATGCAACGGGAACAACGGCGCCTGCTTCGATTAGCACGGCCTCATCTTGTGTTTGAGTCCACTGATAGGTTCGCGCTATCCAGGTCGATTTTTGCTTAATCAAAAGACGCGTTTCCAACAAACGCCTGCCTTGATTTTGTGCTGTCTCTGGATAGTAAAACGTCTTTGCTAGTAGAGTACCCTCGGGAAATTGCAACAATCCATCTCCAGTGAGCCTCGCTTTCTGATGCTCAGGGAGTTTCAAAAGGCGTTGTTTTTCCGTATAGTCAGTAAACAAAGGAGCTTGTATATCAATCACTTCAATTCCCGCAGCGGGAATCAACTGAGACAAATCCCCTTCGAACAACTGATATTGAGAAAGGTATTGGTGAAACACTACTTGGTCCTCCACCACCTTAGGAGCAGCATCTTTCTTGTACCAAAGGGCTGCTAACAAGGGTACACCAATTAGAAAACACAAAAAAAGTTGAATTTTTTTCATTCGTACAGCTAATTAAAATAAGCGAATAAACGGGCGTTGAGCGAAGAAGGAAAAAGGCCAAGGAATGGCTACTAGAAAAAGGATAAAAGCCATTCCAAACCACAGCCCCATAGTTTTGAATTGTTCGCGATCCGTTTGTTTGCGCTTAGCTAGGGCCGAACCTATTGTAAGCACTACAATTCCGATTAGCATAGTCAAGGAATGAATCAAAGCATAAAAAAGAAGATCAAGCTGTTGCATGGCTTCACTGAAATTCTTCCAAAAGTATTGTCCAAGAGGGCTCTTCATATAGAGCATCACCCCCATAACGAGTTGAATGTGAGCAAAAGTGGCCGTCCAATGGCGCAATATATGATCTACGCGAGTAAAGGAACGTTGGGTGAGATACCCATAAATGGATCTTCCCAAGGCCGTAGTTAAGCTAATTACTACAAGCCATCGCACAACAGCGTGCAAAATAAGTAATGTTGAGTACATAGTTTTGTTTTAGTATTATAAAACATACTAGTCAGTATGTTTTTGGGTAAAAAAATTACCTTAACTGGTCTAGGTAATTTTTAAGTTCTTTTAAATAGTCGATGTAGACCGCTTTGCTGTTTTGTAATTTTCCCAGATTTCGGATTCCAAAATAACCCGCTAAAAGGTAAGTAACTACGCGGTTAGCTTGAATTTCTGCTCGAATAACTCCACAGCTTTTCCCCTCTTCTACCAGGTCAATAAATTGTTTTTCCCACGTCTGAACTTGAAAAGTCAGGGCTTTTCTAAAGCTTTCATTCCAAGGCGTCATTTCTTGAATTAAGTTTGACATTGGGCAACCGTGTTCCACGGTCAGATCCTCTTCTTCGAGTAAGAGGTAGTAGAAGATGTTGTAGAGCTTCTCCAAAGCATCCAAGGCTGTGGCATGAAGAAATAAGGCTGTACTTTTGAGTTCAGAAGGTTGAAGTATTTCATTGATAATTGCCACCCCCATCTCATCTTTATTCTTAAAATGGTAGTAAAAAGCGCCTTTAGTCACTTGTGTTGTCGCCAATATATCGTCTATACTCGTCGTTTGATATCCCTTAGTATAAATAAGTTCATAGGATTTCTCTAAAATGTGACGTCTGGTTACTTCAGCTTTTTTCATAAAACATACTAGTTAGTATTTTTCCTCAAAATAACACCCTTTTTTTTATATGTACAACTTTTATTTTTGGGTTTTGTAATCATACAGAAACAGGTATAAAAAAAGGATTGAATTTTGGGTAAAATTCAATCCTTTTTGTGCAATTGTACGTGTATATTGCTTTATTATAGGCTTACAGCTGCAAAATTCCTGCCCCAGAAATTCGGCCACTAGCATGTACAAAATCATTCATTGCTTGATTTTGCTCAGTTGTCAATTCGCCGTAATTGATTTCCAATTTAGCGCGACTCATAGCTAAGTCAAACAGTTCTTTTTGAATGGCTTTTTGTTTAGATGCATCTGTAGATTTCTTGAATTCTTCTAGTAATTCAACTTCCTTTTTATAAGAAGCAACTAACTCTTCGTTCGGTATATTGGGAATTGTTACTCCTGCATTTTCAGATGGTTCTGTAATAGTACAGTTACCGTTTTCTACGCGATTTAGCTGGTGAAATCCTCTATCTTCTTCAACAACTGCTTCGTCGTAAAACGCAATAAACTCTGCTTTAGTAAAGAATTTATTAAAAAAGTTTCCGACCGTATTTTTGTTGTAGGTAATTTGTTCTTCAGGATAAGCTTCTCCTAAGAAATAAGTACAACGGTAAAGGTTGTTGTCAATAAACAGGGCATTGGTGACTTTAATATTATCTTCATAGGGAACGCCATCAATTTCGATCGCTCTTCGAGTAGAGCCGAATTTATCAAAGTTTCCTTCTGTGGCATAAACCATCGAATAGATGTAATGGGGTTCTAAGGCAGGGTTGATAATCCCACCGGAATTTTGTTGGAACACAGTAAAAGCGTGCTTTTGCTCTTTGTAGATTAGCTCGTGTACACCTGCTTTTAACTTTACCAACTCAACGCTTTGAGGGGCTAAAGTGTAGGCTTGATCATCTAAAGTTAGCTGCATGCTTGCGTCTGTGGGATTAGACAGGTAAAAATCTTGTCTTTTAAAGGGATCATCGCAACTAATGAAGGTGATCACGGTTAGCAACAAGGCTAAAAATCGCATTTTCATAGGAATTAGTTTTGTTTAAAAAGGGGGCAAAAATACAGAATCTCGAAAAAGTATCCTAGAACTTAGAGCACATTTCTGTCTATACTATTCGCATTTCATAAGAAAAGGCATGAACTAATTACAGGAAATAAAGAGCAGTTTCAGTAAAAAAGTTCGAAACTAACGTTTTCTGAAAAATAGTTCTTTCCTTGAACATTTGTACAAAAAGGATGGTACTAATGCTAAAATAATAGGGTTATCTCATCATTGCGTTTGATTCTCAGCAAGGCTGTTAATTGCAAAGCTATTAAATACAGAGTTTAGCGAAATAGTAGGTTAAAATACGACAAAGATTACCGTTTATTTAAAATATCTTTGTCAAATTCAAACACAATTAAACAAAAATACAATGAAAAAACTTTTTTTAAGTTTGCTATTAACTACATCAGCGGTATTTAGTCAATCCATTAAGAAAACTGAACTGACCAATAAGACCTTAGGTCAGGCATTGTTTATTAAAGAAGCCGAAGGTTGGGGAGGTCCATACAAATCGCAATTTGAGGACAATTTTGTAAAAAACGAAAAGATTTACATATTTGAAATGGAATACCAAGGAAAGGTATTCTTTAGAGAGGCCTTGAAAAAAACGACTGCGAAAGGGAGTGATTCTGCCCTATTTTCCAATATGTACCGATTCAAAACAGACTTTTTTGTTCCCTATGATATTTTTGACAAGGACACCAAGTTGGATATGCTTGAACGCCGCTATACAGTTTATGATGTAGATGGAGTGCGCTATTTGTACTACCAAGAGTTTGAACCTATCAAACGAATCAATGGCCACTATGTAATTAATCCTGATGTACCGGAATACATAAGCCTCAAAGTTTACGAATTATCCTTTGACTAATACAATAGACAGGACATCGGAGAATGGACCTACTCACCATAGGAAACCAATGCTATTTGCTTGGTGTTTTCTTCCTTAGTAGTTCTATTCTTCGATTCCATTTGCTGTTGTTTATTGTATGAGTGCACCTTTTTTCGTATTTTTAGGAATACGTCAATCAGGCGCTGAGTTATACCTCACTCTGGTTGAACTTTAAAAAACAGATCTATATCTTCTATGAAAAAATTAGCTTCATTCCTCCTATTTACTAGCTTCAGTTTTCTGCTGATTTCTTGTTCAAAAGGTTATGAATTAACATCACGCGATGCGGGGCAATATGGGTATGAGGTTTGGCAGGGTCACTTTATTGTACAGGAAGGGGTTCAAATCCCTATATTGTTTGGCGTTGAGGGAAAAACGGAAACGCGACAAGTTCGCCTGTTTAGCGGTCCTGAACTAGCGCATTGGAGTTATTGGCATGAGACTAGTGACTCTATTCACTTCAAGGCGGGATTACACAGTGAGTTTAGAGGAATAAGAGAGGGTAATACGGTTTCAGGGGGGTACTTTGATGGAGTTGGAACTGCAGTAGAACGAGCGAAATTTCGCGTGCAAAAGGTCGATCAACAAACGTCTCCTTTTACTCCTGTTGCTAATCCTACGCCTATTGTACCTACGGGTACTTGGACACTTGATTTTGGTCCGTTGAAGGATTTGAGTGATTCCACTGATTTACTTCGATATTCCATAGATCGAGTAAAATCCCTCGACCTCTATCGAAAGGATAACACTCTCCTAGGAAGAGCCTATGGTGCGGGAGGTATTCAAGGTTTTGAAGGAGTAATGACGTCAACTGGTTTTACCTGCTTTTCCTTTCATCATTCGGAACCATTTTTACTAGAGGCGACTTTCACAGATGAAAATGCATTTACTGCAACGATTACCTCAACGACTGATGTATACCAAGTGAAGGGGAAACGCAAATCACAAAACCTAGAGGATGCTCAATTCACAGGAAGTGTTTTCAGAGGCTTGTACTTAACGATCAAAGCCTACTTTGGCTGGTAATTTATATGCGGATATTCATTTTTCTATCACAATAAAGCCCATGCGTTTTGCATGAGCTTTATGGAATATACTACAACTCGATCTGTTCTTTCCATTTAGGTTAGACCGAGTGAATAGATTAAGTAAGCAACTAAAAGAATCAAGGTTAATCTAAGGAGATAACATATTCATAATCACTTTCTTTTTTATAGGCATGTGCAGCAGTTTTGGGTGACAAGGCAAATAAAGGCGAAAACGTTTTAACCTTAACTGTCTTTCCATCAGGATAAAATTCCAAGATTCGCACTAAGCCATCTCCGCCATTGCCTTGGTGTCCTCCGCCTTCCGATTGCATATCAAACAACATTTGATGGACTTTACGACCAGTACTATTTGGATCAGATCGATAGCCTGTTCCTGAAATATGACCTGATAACACCCACTCAACCTGCTTATTTGGAAACACTAATTTCTCCCATAATTGTTCTCCATTATTGGAATTAGGCAAAACAATACGTTCTGATTTTAACTGTTTCTTCTCCTTGATATAAGGTTTAAAAATCACCCATTTGTTTTCGCCATTTAAGCGTTCATTTTTCCGGTTCAGGTAAGCATGTGTCAGTACAATAACTTTGTGATTTTGGTATTCCTCAAAATTTAAAATAGTGTTTGCCCATTCAATTGTTTGATTACTAGGGGCATACTCTAAATTCATCACTAAAAAATCTTGACCATGCAAATTATTAAATTCGTATACTGCATTACTCAGCGTCGGTTTATTATTGGCATCCCAACCATATTGTACGAGGTGTTTTCGGTTCAACACATTTTGGTCTATCGAAAAGTAATCATCGTATTGAGAGGTTCTATTCCCTTGTTGATCAATGGTGTAATCGTGATTTCCTGTTGCTAAAATGTAGGGAACTTTATGATTTAAAATACCAAAGGATTTGGATACAAATTCCCACTGTTCTTTGGATGGTACATCGCCATCATGTCCGGGAAGGATTACTTGATCTTGTTCGACCAAATCACCAACACACAAGACCATTTTAATATTCAGATTCTCAACATTAGCGCTGATCCATTGGTTCATTACATCTAAAATCGGCTGGTTTTGGTAGTATTTTGCGTAATTCTGCACATCAGGTACAAGAACCATCGACCAAGATCCTGGTTGATCTAATTGCAACTTAGTCGCATATTGCTGTGCGTGTAAGGAAAAGGTCGAAAGAAATACACCTATTCCCGCTAGTATTTGATAACTTCTTTTCATCTTAATATCCAGGGTTTTGATCTATATTCGGGTTAATGATTACTTCTTTTGATGGAATGGGCCATAAGTACTGCTTTTGGGTATCAAAAGCGCGTGTTGCTAAGACTTTGATGGTTCCCCTAGCGACTAAGCGATCAAAGTTTGGTAATCCATCGGCATCAATGGTAGGAGTATCTGACCAAAACCAAAGGTTTTTATCTACTACCTGACTTTGTAGAGGTTTAGGATCTAACAAGCCATAGTTGGGTCTGTTCAACGCTTTTTCTGCTAATTTCCATCGAATTAAATCTTCGATTCTTCGATTTTCCCAGGCCAACTCTACCCTTCTTTCTATTTGCAAAAGTCGTCGCATTTCTGCTTGTGATCCTAAGGCAACAGCAGGAGCTGTGATTCCACTATTGTTGTAGCCTCTTGCTCTGACCTGGTAGATTAGCTCAGTCACTTGTTGATCTAGTTCGCCTAACTCGATCTTAGCCTCAGCTAACATTAATAATACATCTGCATAGCGCATAATTATAATATCATTTTCCATTAAATACTCTTCGCTCCAATCTTCATCCACTCCTTTTTTAAGAGATAAACCATTATAAGAAGCATACGTATCTACACTTCTGGTATCCTTGTTCTTAACTTGTTTTCCTGTAGATGTATGGAGGACTTTAGTTGCATCAGGACGTGGATTATACACATAACCTAGGAAAGGTTGATCAAACTCTGCTATGGTAGCTAATAAGCGAGGATCTCTATTTTTAAAGGGCTCTTTGGAGTTAAACAAAGGGGATTCGTCAATTGTTTTTCCATCGATACACAAATAGGAAGCAAACAATTCCCAAGACGGTTGAGCTACGTTTGCCCCACCTGCATTTCGAGTCACAAAATTCTTTACTTGTAAGGTAGAATTCAACGTGGCTAATCGAGGAATACCAAAAATAGTTTCCTTGGCATTTTTAGTTTTGGACAAGAAATATTCAGCATAATTATCATGTAATTCATACACTCCTAGTTTAATACAAGCTTCACTCGCTTCTTTTGCCACTTTGTAATCCAAGAGATTCAATGCCGTTCTTGCTTTAAATGCATAGGCTGCTCCTTTAGTCAATCGAGCAGTGCTTACCCCTTCATATACTTCAGGTAAATGTTCTAGAGCGAAGTCAAAATCTTGATATACTTGATCTAATATCACTTTTTTATCCGTACGTCCCATAGAAAAGGCTTCTTCAATGGTTAATTTATCGGTATAAAAAGGTACATCTCCAAAGTAAAAGATCAATCGCCCATAAAAGATGGCACGAAATGCTCTTGCTTCAGCTTCAAATTGTTTTTTATCGGTTTCGCTTAAATTACCTTTGTTGTTTTTTAGATTTACAAGAATGGTATTGGCTCTTGAAATACCTTTATACGTATCGTGCCAAAAATTGGTTGACACGGCCCATTCACTATTAATTCCAGCAGATGCATAGCTGTTCATCACTTGTCGTTGGGACCAATTATCACTCATGCGTTCTGTGGCCCAATTAATATCCAGATCCCATAAATATTCTCTATAAAAATCGGCAATGGAAATTTCATATTCATTTTTGTCAGCATACCAATTTTCTGTTGAGGCATTAGCTGGTGGGTTTAGGTCTAAATCAGCACAACTGGTCAACCCTAATAAGACGAATAGTAAATATACTTTTTTCATATAATATCATTTAAAAATTAACGGACACACCAAAATTGACAGACTTGGTGATATACGAATTATAAAGTGTTTCAGGATCAAAACCTTTAGGATAATTACTCACTGTAAAGAAGTCATTCAAAGACATATAAACTCTGAGTCGATCGATTAGAATTGGTTTAGTTAGTTCTTTGGGGAAGTTATACGCGAGGGTAATATTCTTAATTCTAAAATAGGCGCCATTAACCAACCAAAGAGAAGACGTTTTGTAGTTATTACTTTCTGCGCTTGATTGGGATAATCGTGGGTATTTAGCGGCTAGGTTTTGGCTTTCAGTGTTATATAGACTCCAATAGCGGCCGTCAATTTCTTGCATTGGGCTTGCCCATGAGGATTGGAAAGGTCTCATTTGTTCTTCGGTTAATAGGCTTTGGCGTTTTCCGACACCTTGAAAAGCCATTCCCAATTCGATGCCTTTATATTCCATGTGAATGGATCCCCCATAAGTAAAACGAGGAAGAGAGTTACCCAAGGGGACACGATCGTAATCGGCAGAAATTTTACCATCAGGCACCCCATCCGGGCCACTAATATCCTTGTACTTTACATCACCAGGTTTAGTTGCTACTGTCAATAAAGCACTGTTGTCAATGTCTTCTTGAGATTGGAATAAGCCTTCAGCAACATAGCCATACCAAGCGTTATAAGGTGTTGCTTCTCTTATAATTTGATTATTACTGATGACAATACGATTATTCAAATTCCCCATTCTGGTTTTGGAATCCGACACATTCAATCCTATGTTATACTTAAAATCTTGGATCTGATCTCGCCATGTAACATCAAGATCCCAACCTTCTGTGTGCATTTCACCTGCATTTTGGTTTGGATTTTCAAACCCCATGAAAGCGGGAATTTCCAACTCTAACAACATATCTTTGGTTTTCTTTTTATAGTAATCTGCTGTTATACCTAAACGATTGTTGAGGAAATACATATCCACACCAAAATCGGTTGAGGTTGTGGTTTCCCAGGTAATATTTTCTATAGCATATTGAATCTGGGCTGCAGTTAAAGAAGACAGAATTTGTCCATCTTGATAGAACAGGGTATTTGAAAACCCAATAGACGATTGGTAGGGATAGTTTCCAATTCGTTCATTACCCAACGTTCCCCACGATCCTCTTAGTTTTAAGTTGCTGAATACATTTTGGTCTTGCATAAATTCCTCATTCGAAACGGTCCACCCAACAGAAACAGAAGGAAAAGTTCCCCAGCGATACTTAGAATGAAAACGAGAAGAACCGTCTTTTCTAACATTGGCTTGGAGGTGGTATTTCTCCTTGTAGTTATATATTAATCGCCCAAAAAACGAACGATATGCTGTTTCGTATTTACTTCCTGAATTGGTCATATAATCTACTGGGGCCAAATCCAAGTATGGATAATTATCCAGCTCCATATTCGTTGCAGAAGCCCCTAAGCTTTCTACAGAATTAAAGTTGTCTTCATAGCCGGCTAGAAGATTAAAACTGTGATCATCGAAGGTTTTGTTGTAGTTAATCAACACTTGTTTGGTCAACTGTTTACCTTCATTTCTATTTTCAACGAGCTGAGTACTAGCATGTCCATTAATATAACCGTTAAAACGCGTGGGATCTTGGGCGTCGTAATAGGGAATTTGTTTGGTAAAATTCTTTCTTCGATTAAAATACAGTTGAGGAGCGACAACCAAAGACACTTTTAAATCGGTTACTGGTGTAATATGTAAAGCGAATCGTCCATAAGCTTTATCTGAATAGTGTTTATTCTGTCCTCCATAATGTAGTCTTGCATAGGCATTAGACCCTGTTTTCCCCTCTGCAATTCGGCCGTCTTTCCAAGTAGCTGCATATATAGGCGCATAGCGTATAGCCTCCCAAACAGGGTTCGTTACTGGTGAGGTTTGATTGGTTGAATTATAGGAAAAATCCACATCTCCGGATAAGAAGGAATTGATATCTACGGTTGTATTCAACCGCATCATAATACGTTTAAAGTTTTCAATCGCATACATGGCTTCGTTATTGTCATAGGTTATGCTCAATCTCGATTTGGTTTTTTCTCCACCTCCAGACATTGAAAAGGCATGACGTTGTTGATAGGCTGCTTTTTTGAGTAAGATATCTTGCCAATCAGTAATAGGAAATTGGTCAGGATTCAGGGCATTATTTTGCTTCCACGATTGTATGGCTTCTTGGCTATAGATGCTGTGTTGTCCATTTTCTGGGTTAGCTGCATCATTCCAAGACAACTCATTCATCATTTCCATATAGCGTTTATAGTCCACAGGTTTAGGGATGGCTGTTGGTTTATCAATTCCAAAATCAGCCTTATAATTAAATAGAAATTCTCCGCTTTTAGCTCTCTTCGTGGTGATTAGAATCACCCCTGCTGCTGCTCTAGCACCGTATATAGAGGCTGCGGAGGCGTCTTTAAGAACGGAAATTTCGGCAATATCATTTGGATTTACTTCGTCTATATTATCTTGGGCTACACCATCAACAACAATTAGTGGATTACTATCGCCAATTGTGGTAATTCCGCGCACGCGAATAGTAGCTCCTGTTCCTGTTTTATTGCTATTTCGCGTAACGGTTACTCCAGACATCTGTCCTTGAAGTGCTTGAGATACTTGGGTGGTATTTCGCTCTTCAATTAGCTGTCCACTTACCTGTCCAACGGAGCCTGTTAGGTCTTTTTTCTTCACGGTTCCATATCCGATTACGACAATCTCATCTAAAGCAGAGGCTTGTTCGCTTAACGTTAGATGCATTCCTGTAGCGGCTTTTTGCACTATCGATTGATATCCCATAAAGGAGAACTCTAACAAGTCGCTTTCTTTAGCTTCTATGCTAAACACCCCATTCAAATCGGTCATTGTAGATTGTTTAGAATTTAGGTTGACAACAGTTGCCCCAGGCAGAGTTAACCCATCTGTTGCCACAAGCACACCTGATGCAGTCATTGATTTGCCTTGAAATTTAGCTTGTTTTAAAGAGAGAAAATGATCGTCTTGCTGATAGGCAATTGCCCAATTGCTTTGCAATGTGTGTAATACATTTTGCAAAGAGGTGGTTTGAGCAGGTAAGCTAATCTTATTTTTTGTATTGATCGTTTTGTCGAGAAAAACTTGAAATTCTGTTTGTTTCTCAATCACTTCAATAATTTGTGCTACAGTTACTTCTTGGCTGGAAAACCGTACTTCCACTTCATTAAGCGCGCGTTTTTGCGCCCATCCTGTTGTTGCAATAAGAAAAAACAAAAGCAGATAAAGTTTGTTTTTCATAGTTTTAAAGGAATTCATCATTGTTTTATTACTCGTTTACTATTGAATACTTATGGTTTGATTTTTATTACTAATGGAGAGATTGTGAATAAATCCTATACTGTTTAAAATTGAATAGAGTTCTTTTTTAGGATAATTTCCTTGTACAATAAGGTTTGCTTTTGTTTGATCCTTAAGGAAAATAGGCACTTGATAATAGGATTCTAATATCGCGATAACATGGTGTAGCTCTTTTCCGTCAAAATTGAAATAGGATTTAGTTTGATCAAGCGTATTGACCTTTTGGTGGTGATTTTCCCACACAATACTGTCTTGTGCCTGCAGTACAAAAAGTCTGGTTTGTTCTCGCTCAAAAACGGCTACTTTCCCGTGATTGACTTTTACTTTATAGGTTTCATCAGCATCGTCAACCACGAAACTCGTTCCCAATACAGTTGTTTGGATATTTTTCGTTTGAACAACAAATGCTAGATTAGGGTTCTTAGTAACGGAAAATGCTGCCTTTCCTTTTAGCGTTACCTGTCGATTGTCCTGATTAAAATCTGCCGCAACCACAAGGGAACTCCCTTTGGACAGAATAACAGAAGATTGATCCGCTAAGGTTAGGGTCATTTCCTCCTTGGCGATATACTCTAACGCAGATTTAGATTGAAAGGGATTCCAAATAAAGAAACACAGCGGGAGGGCAGTCGCTAATCCAAAAGCGACAATCTTTCTCTTTGTGCGCCTGCGTTTTCGCTGTTGATGGTGTTGTTGAATTTTCGTTCTTATTCTCAAGGCTGTGCGTTCAGCTTCAAGCGTAACTTCTTTAGGTTCTTGACCAGACGTTTTCATCTTATCCACCCAACGATCTAGAAAAGCATTTTCTTGGGCAGTAGTCTTCCCTTGTGCAAAACGCTGTAAAATAGCTCTTATTTTTTTATCCATACAACAGGTTGTTTTCTATAGAGTGTCGAAAAACAAAACCTGGACTAGTGATCGTTAGAAACTTTACATAAAGTTAACTTCAATAACCTTGTCTTAACATAGATAAACGAAGAGAAAAATTAGTTCAATGGAATAAGGTAAATTGGCGCGTAATGTTTGTAAGGCTTTAACAATGTGATTCTTTACTGTATGTTCTGAGATATTCATCACTTGAGCAATTTCGGCATATGACTGTTCAGCATAAAAGCGCAATTGAAAGGCCTGATAACATTTTTCTGGTAAGAGTTCTTCTGCTTTTTGTTTGATTTGAGCTAATAAATACGCTTTGAAAAGCTGTTGCTCTTCCTCAGTCATCAGATCGCATTCTTGTAAGGCTTGGTAGGCAGTCTCCAGCTCATTAGTTGTAAATGGACGCTTTCGCATATACTCAAAACTCTTGTACTTGACTGCCGCATATAAATAAGATTTTATATTCTGAACCTCAAGTTGGTCTATTCGCTTCCAAAGGTCAATAAAAATTTCCTGAATAATATCCTCTGATTGCTTACTGTCTTTCGTTATAGTATAAGCATAGGAATAGAGAGGTTTCCATAGTTCCAAGTAGATTTGATCTAGTAGGTAATCATTACGCTTAGACATAGGCTGTTTTTAAGCGTAAAAGTATTTATTCGGTGCAACGGAGGATTAGCATTTGCTTTTACTAAATCATTAAGTTTCAAAAACGAGTATACTCTACAATCAAGACACTGAATTTAAACCCATTACAAGTTTTAAAACTCTTATTTATTCATTCGTTCAACCCGCTGTAAAGGATTAATTACCCCATAAAGTTACTAATGCGTTAAGAAGTACAACCACAAATAGGAAGTCCATACACAGGGTACGCCTTACCAAGTCTCCTTTGCAAAGCGATCTGCCAATTGACTAACAACAATCACCAAAAAAACAACATTATTTCACTCGTTTACACCTGAGCTCAACATATTTAATGGCGTTGACCGTATCTGGTACGGCAGTAGGCAATGCAGTCATTACAACTAATTCATCATCGGTCAAACTTGTTATCAACAGCTCGTCTTCTACTCCCCTTTCGTCTGTTGTTTTGATTGTATTTGCTTGAAGTGTGTAACGCAAGCTTGTTTTTTCTTCAAGGCAGTTGCCTGTATTATCTTGGCCAACATAGCTTAGAATGTCTAGTTGATCAGTGGTATAAATCCAAGTTAAGCGCCCACATCCAAAGTCGTCTTTAGGAGTAGTGTCGCTTAAAAACTTCGCTTCCTTATCGTAAATCTTAGCCGATGAAAGTTCCCATACACCTAGTAGTTGCTCCGATTGATAGTGCGTTGTTGCTTCTTGCTTTTTACATGCAATTACGGCAATTGCACATAAGGCAACTGCTACAAGGGATATCTTTTTTCTCATACGTCTCAATTTTGGCTAAAGGTAAAGCTTATTTTAATTTACGATGCTGTCTCCCCCAGGCGAATATCGTTCAAATTCCCTAACGATCAATGTGTATTTCCCTCTAAAGTTGGTTATACAGGCGTCTTCATTTAATAGATCAGTAGACCAATAATAGCGGAGACGAACAAAATTATAATGGGGTGAACTTTAAATTTAATCGAACAAACTAAGGCTACTAAGAATAGGGCAAAACTATAATAATCGATGAAGTTTTCATCATTACTCATACTCAATGCGGCTAATGCAATTAAAGAAATACTTAAAGGCTTTATTCCCGCTAAAGCATAGGCGAAGTATCTATTGCTTCTAAATTTAAAATAAAAATAAGAGATGGTGCATATCATGATAAATGATGGCAAACACAATGCTACCGTAGCTATAAGAGAACCTAGGATTGAAATAGTAGCGGAATAGCCTTGATTGTGCAACGCACTAAATCCGACATAAGTAGCAGAATTAATCCCGATAGGTCCAGGAGTCATTTGAGATACAGCGACCAGATCGGTAAATTCACTCTTGGAGATCCAATTGTTTTTGTCCACAACTTCTTCTTGAATGAGTGATAACATAGCGTACCCCCCTCCAAATCCAAAAGTTCCTATTTTGATAAACACCCAAAAAATCTTAAAAAAAATCATACGAATTAGCTTTTAGCCATTTTATGATAGGCAATTCCACCTACACAACCTGCGAGAATTATCCATAGCGGAGATACAGCTGCAAACCACATTAAAGCTAAAGCTAGTACTGGCAATACTAAATTCTTTAGCCCCCAATTATTTACGCGAAAAGCAGTATAACAGGGTGCGGCTATTAGGGCAACTACGACGGGTCTCAATGCTTTAAATGCCTTGGCTACATATATATTTTCTTGGAAACGACTAAAAAATATAGCAATCAGCAAAATGATAATAAAAGGAGCTAATATCGTTCCAAGAGCGGCTAATAAGGCACCTTTAATTCCCGCAATTTTAAAACCTACTAAGGCGGCTATATTAGTTGCAAATACACCAGGAAGGGATTCTGTTATGGCCAAAAGTTCATAAAATTCTTCCTGTGAGAGCCATTCTCTATGAACAATATCTTTTTCAATTAAAGGAATAACAGCATATCCACCCCCAATTGTAAATATCCCAATCTTTGTAAAAAGCAAAAATAATTTCAATAACATACTACACAGCGTCCTTAATTTTACAAGCTTACAAGATAGGATTTTCATGGTTTTATTCCAATTCAAATCCCATTAAAAAACCAGGTTTTTCTCTCTATTTCATGGGCTTTAATGCATATGTGTATATTAGATTTTTACTCTTTTGTCTTTTCAACTACAAGCATAACAGTGCAATGCTAAACAGGGTCTTTTTTGTCCTCAAAGTCGCTGTTTTTGTTGTTATTCACCCAATAAGTTTCTTAAATAAGAAACTTATAAGTAATTTAGTCTCCTAATCCTACTACAAATGAAAACATACCCCTTAGATCAATTCATCGATGAACAAATAGGTCCACTTGGCACACCTAAACGCGACTTATTTGAATCTAAAATTCAATTTGAACTGATAGGCGCCAAAATTAAAACGCTTCGAAAGCAAAAGGGATTAACCCAAGCTCAACTGGGTGAGCTTGTTGGCGTGCAAAAGGCTCAAATATCCAAAATAGAAAAGAGCACCGCTAATGTAAAGATTGTCACAGTACTAAAAGTATTGCGTGCTTTGGGGGCTAAGTTGACGTGGGAGGTTGAAGAAAGCACATCTTTAAAATAGCGAATAAATATTTGTCATCTCCATATTTCCCTTTACATTTAACTCCAAATGCTTACTCGATAACATAGGATGAAAATCAATTGGTTACTAGTTGTTCTAGCCTAAAAAACAAAACAAAAAGACGGTTAGCAGCAGATTTAGGAAAAGGGAGGCGACTAATTTGAGAGTGTGTACGAATGACGTGCCCCCCTCTATGGAGACATTATTTCAAACAGCTCGACTTTTTACTATAGATAGTATAGAATATTAAACACAGCAAAATAAATGCACGAATTCAATTTCAACAAACATATAACTCAACTACTTAAAACAGATAATCGCTTAGTAGATGACGAAAACGATTTACGATTAAATGTAGTAAGAGACCTAGTAAATAACCTGGATGTACCATTTATCGAATGCTTAATTTCTGATGAACAAGTAAGAGATAAATTTTTTATCAAAGTAAAAGACGTTTATGTATTCAAGCAAAACGAATTTATTTTTTACTTAGATAGCAAAGTATTAGATGGTTCTTACACCCAATACGCCAATCGTATCGGATTAGCCTCGGGCGGTAAGTTTTTAACAGAGAGTACGGACTATGTTCTTGATTTTCCGTATAAAGATTGCGTTCTAGAAGGTGGTCAAAGTACAGAAGAAGGCCATGATATCTATGTTGAATACGATTCCGATGCCAACGATTATGTAGAAAAAATCACAAAACGCAAAGAGATTTTCTACAATAGCATTATTGCAAAAGATGAGATAGACCGTTTGTTAGAGCCAAAGGCATTTCAGAAAATAGTTCGCTATGATGCTGAAGGCGAAGCTATACCTAATTCGTTTACAAGAGATGTAGAGCTGAATAAAAAACGCGATTTACCTGAAGATACGATAACAGATAACTTAATCATAAAAGGCAACAACTTGTTGGCTCTCCATTCTTTAGCAAAAGAGTTTAAGGGCAAAGTTAAATTAATTTATATAGACCCTCCATATAATACAGGAAGCGATAGTTTTAAGTATAATGACAATTTTAATCATTCCACTTGGTTGACCTTTATGTATAATAGACTAAATATAGCTAAAGATCTACTAAAAAACGATGGTGTTATATTTATAAGTTGTGATGATAATGAATATGGTTATTTAAATATAATGCTTGATAATTTCAAAGATTTATCCTTTGAATCAGCCTTTTACATAAAAGTCAGACATGAGAATAGAATCCTTCGAAAGGACAATAGGTATCAAAAAGTAATGGAGCAATTACTTTGTTATTCAAAAGCAGATTATAGTCCAAATAGGATTCAAGTTGAAAAAGACAAAGATGTAGACTACATATTTGAAATAGAAACAATACATAAACCAAAGCAAATCATCCACCTAAATGGATATGAAGTAGAGATTTATACCGCAGATCAATACAAAATCACGAAAGTCCAAAATGGAAGTCTTAAAGAGTATAATATACGAGGTTCACTAATAACTCAAAAAGGTTCAGCTTCGGAGTTTTATGAATTACATTTAAGGGATAGAAAAGAAAATGATGGTTTAGGAACCTTGTACAAGGTTATAGGAATGGGAGAAAGAGGCGATGGATTAGGATATAGATATATAAGACAGCCTTTTGATCTAACAGGTCAAAATGGATTTTATTATCAAGGAAAACCACTAAAAGCAGGTGAAGATATTGGAAATCCTTATCCCAACTTTTATGATTTTGAAAAAAACTTCAACAATTCATCTGATGAAGGGGGTGTTGTATTTAAAAATGGAAAAAAACCAGAACGCTTTTTAGAGAAAGTTTTAGAAATTTCGGACATTAAAAAGAATGAAATAGTACTAGATTTTCATTTGGGAAGTGGAAGTACTGCAGCAGTAGCACATAAGTATGGTTTGCAATATATTGGTATAGAACAATTAGATTCTCAACTCTCCTTATCCATAAATAGGTTGACTAATGTTATACACGGTGAACAATCAGGTATTTCTAAACATATAAACTGGACAGGTGGTGGTTCATTCACGTATTTAGAATTGGCTAAAAATAATGAAACGGCTAAAGAGTGTATAGATGCCTGCCACAGTTTAGAGGAGTTGATTTCTCTTTTTGATGCGTTAAATACGCGCTACTTTTTAGATTATAATGTACGCATCAAAGATTTTAAAGAAAACGTTGTCAAAGAAGAAGCTTTTATCAATTTAAGTTTAGCACGTCAAAAAGAATTGTTTAAACGGATGTTAGACAACAATCAGCTGTATGTCAATCTTTCAGAAGTTGAAGATACACGTTACCATTTATCAGAAGACAACATCCGATTAACAAAAGATTTTTATCAAATCAAAAACTAATGTCTTATGCGTGATAATGGTCCGTTCTTCCCTTCATACGAACGATCTGCATTCCTTTTATATGCGGATTCTCCAGGCAAAGTCAAGGGAGATACTTTTGCGATGTATGATACTGTTCGGCTTATACAAGAGCGTATAGTTGAATTATTCGCAACTTACAAAACACTAATTACCAAGTATTTAAACATTGTGCTCACAGCAGGCAAATGCCATAAAGATACAGCTCGTGCAAGTAGTAGCCAAACGGCAAAAGAGGGTAAAACACTTTTTGAAAACGATTATTTCAAGGAGTTCGTAGAGCGCTTTCGTTCCATTTGTGCAGAGGACAGTCCTATACACCAACAAATTACCGCTATATGTCAAGAATGTAGCATAGAATCAAATTGTGATAAAATGGTAAAATCCATTAAAATAAAAAATATAGAGCATGACTTTGTTTCCTGATAAATATCTTTTCGAGACCCTTAGAGATAAAGCTTATGATTTAGGAATAACCAAACAAGTTATTCCCCCTTATATTATAGATAATTTGCGCTTTCCATTATTCCAGTGGCAAGAAGATGCAATGCAAAATTTTCTGTTAGCAGAAGCTATTAAACAAGTAGAAAATCCAGGCACAGCCTCGCATTATATGTTCAATATGGCTACGGGTACAGGTAAAACACTTGTACTAGCTGCTAGCATACTTCATTTTTACAAGCAGGGGTATCGCAATTTTATATTCTTTGTAGATCAAAATAATATTGTTGGTAAAACAGAAGATAACTTAACAGATGCTACTCATCATAAATACCTGTATACCAATCCAATCGTAATTGACGATAAAACGGTTGAGGTTCGCAAAGTAGATAATTTTTCGCCTTATGTAGATGGTACTACATTAGACAATCCGGCAATTGATCATATCGAAATAATCTTTACATCCATACACAAATTGCATAATGCCATGTATGTAGTAAAAGAAAATGATATGTTTTTAGACGATTTACAAAAACGTGATTTAATTCTACTCGCTGACGAGGCACATAGCTTTAATGCTGATACTAAAAAGAAAAAGCAACTAGATGTAGTAGAGTTCAAAGAGCTAAAAGATGGTGCCAAAGCTGAAGATGTGGAACGCAGTTGGGAAAATACTGTTACGGCTAAATTATTACATAAAGAAGGGATAAAGGCCCCTAGCAATACTAATGTATTGTTGGAATTTACCGCAACCATTCCAAAAGACACCAACGTAGCAGCTAAGTATACAGACAAAATTATTATTAAGTTCGATTTACCAGAATTTCTAAAAGCAGGTTATACCAAAGAAATCAATTTAGTATCTTCTAATTTTGACAAAAAACAACGTATTCTACAAGCCTTGCTGTTTAATTGGTATCGCAATCATTTGGCGATAGCCTATGACATTAAAAACTTCAAACCAGTAATCCTTTTCAGAAGTAAATATTCAGATGAAAAGTTAGAGGGAAATGTACAAGAAGATTATGCCTACTTCAGAGACGTTGTAGAAAACTTGGTTGCTTCTGATTTTAAATTCCTAGAATCTATTAAGGTTGAACAAGCGCAAAAAATATATGAAATCGGTCAGAGTAGAATTGTCGATATTGTACGGCTTATCAATGAGAAATTCAATGGTAATTATCAACCGATCATCTCTTATATTACTTCAACATTCAAGGAGCATAATTGCATAGTCACACATTCGAAGGAAAAAGCCGCCAAAGGCCGTAAAGGAGAAGAAAAAACAACATACAATCAAGACAGGCTATTAAATAGCTTAGAAGACAAGAACAATCCCATAACGGCTATCTTTACATGTAAGCGTTTAACGCAAGGTTGGGATGTACTCAACCTTTATGATATTGTTCGTTTATACGAAGGTCGTGATGCGAGTAAAGACAGCAAAACGGGCAAACGCAAAGCCGGTACAAGTACGGTTTCAGAAGTTCAGTTGATAGGTCGTGGCGTGCGTTACAATCCTTTTACATATGGAGATGACATAGCTTATAAGCGCAAATTTGACAAGCACTTAGATCACCCGTTACGTGTATTAGAAGAATTTTATTTCCATTCAGATAAGGATGAGAGATACATTGACGAGTTAAAATTAGAGCTAAAAAATCAAAAATTATTTCCAGATGACAAGAAGGTCATCAAGTATTTTGATATTAAAGAACAGATTAAAAATGATAAAGATTCATTCTATCATCAGCTACAACTATTTGCTAACCAAAAAATTGAAAACCCTAATCGCCGTAAAACAACTTTAGAAGATATTATTCAAGATTTCAAATTTGAATATACAATTCCATCTTACCACTATAAAGCGGAAAAGGTAGTCCTAGAGGATGGCAAAAAAGACGAGGTTCGCCATAACCAAGGAAATGAGGATAAAAAACAAATCAAGCAAAAATTATCAGTCATTATGGCTGGGCATCTTAGACATATATGTTTAAAAGCGTTTAATGAAATCGCTAAAAAAGAACGATCATTGTTTAGATTTGAGCAGTTACAACAAGAGCTACAAATTAGATCCATTGACGATTTATGGACAGATCAGTTCTTAGGTACACTCTATATTACGTTGTATTTACCTAAGCAATACGACAATTTAAACGAGGTAGAACCTAAAATACTAGTAAAAGCATTTGTGCGTTTCTTTGAGCAATTCATTGAAGAGTGGAAAAAAGAAATACACCCCCATATTGGCAGTGATTTTGAAGCGAAGCCCTTTAAATACTATTTCGAAAGTGCAAAGCCACTAGCCGTTGTAGAAGATTCAAAAAATACAGCTTACGAAAACAAACTTATCACTAAGGATTGGTATGCGTTAAATCACTTTCACGGAACATCTGAAGAACAGTCACTGGTTGATTTTATCATCAATACGATAGAGAATTTCAAAGAAAAATACGAAAATGTCTATCTGTTAAGAAATGAGCAAGTATATAAAATATACGATTTCAAACATGGAAAGGGTTTTGAACCAGATTTTCTATTGCTATTAAAAGAGCGAGACACAGCTAGGTATTATCAAGTATTTATCGAGCCAAAAGGTTCGCAATTCAAAGATGCTACAGGGAGATACGACAATAGTAAAGAGGCTTGGAAAGAACAGTTTCTACACGATATTACTACTAAATACGGTAAAGAAGACGTTCTAAAAGTAGAAAACAAAGACTACCGTTTAGTTGGTTTACCGCTGTACAATGCTACACTTGAACATGCTGTAAAACAAAGTATTGATGCAAACTTACATATAGTATTATAAAATGCATAAATAGGCTCCTCTATTAGCTAACAGCCTTCGATTTTGAAGGCTGTTTCTATGCAATCAGCTTGGTGATTATGATGACACGGTCTCACAAAGGGTGTAAGATCAAAAATAAAGCTAGGGTTAGGATCACTGGCACAAATCGAAGCGAAATATCCAAATATGGAGTAAACCAACAAGCATAGTAACTTATTTTAATACAAAGCTAATTTTTCCATTTGGTTCTAAATAGGCAGATTTTATTTGACTAAAATCTTCAAGTTTTGCTTGTAGTCGTAAACTTGTCGTTAGGTCATTTATTCCGATAGCTCCTTTGGTCATATTATCCCAAAGAAATTCACCATCTTGATATAGCAATATAGGTTTGCCTTTAAAAAAATGGTTAATAATACTATGTTTTGCGCTAAGCCACATCAAAAACCGATTAAAAGCAACAATGCTTATCCCTATAAGTATTGAGGGCATAAACAACGGAATTTCCATTAATCCAGCACTTAAAACTGATCCAAGCATAATGAGAATTACAAGATCCACACTATTTTGTTTACCCATGATGCGAAGTCCCCCTAGCCTTAAAAGAAATAAAGCAACTAAATACATTATAAAGCTGCGCAGGATAAAACCTAGTATCCCTGCCATAGAATTGATTTGACTAAAATCAAACGTTATAAAATCGAATAGAATAAGAACCATACAGTCTAGATTATTTACGGAAATTTTACTCTTTACAAAAAGTAGGATAAACACCTAACAAACAACAACATAACCCTAAAATACAAACCACAAAACAACAATAGCTGCTATCCTTTTCTCTCATTCAATGGTTTCTTTTGTTTTAGCAATAAAAGTGGCCCTTTCACATTCCTTTACAAAAACAAAAAACGGATCTACTGTTACAAGCTATTACCTAGTAGTACCCTCTAATAATAAGACAGCACTCCTACTACTTTCCTGTATTAATGCAAATACTACTCCATAGCTGTGATAATCGTCCTCACAGATTAATCAAGTATGTTCACCTTCATTAAATAGCAAGTCCCCCCCTACTACCACACATTGCTATTAATTAACATCAATATTGAACAAACACACAAAAAATTAAATAATAAAAACAAAAAATGTAGAACATATGAGTAAACAATACACACTATGTAGAAAATATACTTAAAATAAACAGAATTACTACATCAATAGATCACCAGTGTTATTTTCCCATTATAAATATAACCAACTGATTGACAGCTTCTTACAATTCATCACCTCCTAAAACTACCATATACTATATTATTTAACTTAATAAAATAAAAACAATAATTAAATTAACTTTTTTTATATGTTTTTTACTTTTTAAATAACATAGTTAATAATAAAATTATTTCATAAAAATAACGAACAATCAGAAAGTCAAACCCTCGACAGAAGGTAGTTTACTTACAGTAATTTATTTTTTTAACACTAAAAATAGCAACATGAATAAAATTTACTTTAAATACTCTTATTCTTATTGAGCACAGTAATTGAAGTTCATACTACAACTGCGGCTTTTATGACAGCTAGTATCGCAGTTCATATTAACCCTTTAAAAAATAAATTATGAATCACCAAAATTCAAGAGGCAATCAGTCTCACAGCAACAGCAGCGGATCTCATTTGTATGATTTAGCAGAAGAGATCTATCAGTTAGGCTATGAACACGGATATGACGATGGAGCGGAAGATGAAAGATATGATGATCAAATGGATCAAGAAGATTTAGACTACTTTTTTGATGACGAAGATTTTGACTATGATCAACGAGATGGAGGTTATGAGGACGATTATCACTCGAACTTCAATGGACAGGATCATCCTCGTGATTCTCAAGGTAGATTTGTCTCAAAGCAAGGAGGAGGAAGAGGTTCATACCGTTCATCTTCAAGTAACTCTGGCTCTAATGCTGGAAGAAGATCCTACAACACATCAACTAGAAATTCTGGTTCTGGTTCAAGAGGGGGATCATATGGGTCTTCTACAAGAAATGCTGGATCTGATTCAAGAGGTGGATCTTATGGGTCTTCTACAAGAAACGCTGGTTCTAATTCAAGAAGTGGATCTTACAGATCTTCTTCGAGAAACGCTGGTTCTAATTCAACCGGACAATCCAATAGCGGTACGAGCCGACGCGGGTTTGCGTCGATGAGTAAAGCCAAGCGAACTGAAATAGCGAGAATGGGTGGTCGTGCATCCCATGGTGGCGGACGTTCAACTAGCAACACTCGAAGATAAAATCCTTCAGGCAAGTATCAATTAGAAGAAGGAGAGCTATCTCCTTCTTTTATAAAAAAGTGAATTATGGAAAATTTGAATCATACCACCGAGGCAACCGCAGAATTTAAAGCGCTTTTCATCACCCTATTAAAGGGGATATACAATACAGAACAAGCCATTTTAGATTCATTGCCTACCTTTATAAATGCGGCAACAACCCATCAGTTAAAAGACGCGTTTCAAGATCATGAAATTGTAACAAGAAAGCAGATTATGCGTCTTGAGCGAATCTTTAGACACTTGCATATTACACCAAAAAAAGAAGCGTGTTCGATGATGGAGACCTTTGATAAGATTGTACAAAAAATCATCAAGGTTACTCCAGATAAAAGTATGATACGCGATGCTGGACTCATCGTAGTAGGTCAACAAATTGAACATTACGAAATTGCTACTTATGGAGGTCTTATCCAGTTTGCTCTGGCTATAGATGAGCATGAACTAGCAGATCTACTTGAGCAAACGCTAGTAGAAGAAGAAGAAACGGATTGTGAGCTTACTTATATTGGAGAATGTCATCTTAATCTTGAAGCCAGTGGCCACAGCAACAACAAGCCTATGGATCAGCAGGACAATGAGGATGATGAAGAAGATCAACAAGAGGATGAAGACGAGGATCAGGCTCATGGCGACTCTAAAAACAAAGCGTCCTCAACAGCATCCAAAACGTCAAAAGGAATGAACACTAGCACTTCAAAAGATACAAAGTCAAAAAAGTAGCTTAATTCAGTTCTAAAAAAATTGCTTGGATTGAAAATCAAGTGACTTACCGACGGTTATTGCTCTTGTTACTCATACTGAAAACAACAACCCAGGTAAGTCATTTTTATCCATTAAAAACATCTTTTATTATGGGCGTTTCACTTACATATAAAGTCTTTGTTATTCTTTTTTCAATCGTGTTTTTCGCTTTTATACAAGTGATTTCACGTAGGAAAAAACAGGTTGGAGAAAACTATTTTTACAAAGAGGGTCAGATCAATGGTGGTATATCTCCCCTATCCTTTTCCTACGAAGAGCAGTATGATACCACGGATCAACAGCTGTTAAAAAAAAGGTTCAGTAGTTTACTATCCACTCAATTGTACTATACTAAAACTGCGATGGAAAAAAGCGAACATCCAATGGTTCAATAATTTGCAAAAAATGTAGTAACAGCATATGAACAATCGCTTAACGAATTGAAGTGCCTGATGCATGAGGATAGTCAAAAGGAACTACTGTTTAATACGAAGCACAGACTTCTGATCCATAGACTTGAAACGGAGATACCGTCCAATTATGACCTCGATTTTTTAGACGAGACCATCAAGTTGCAATTTAGTATACGAGAGGTGTTAGGGTACCTAAAAAAATGTACCGACAATGCTGATTTAAAAACTTTTTATACTAAACTAATTCATGAAATTGAAGAGCGCATCGATCGGGGAATTACTTTATTAAACCATGTTTAACCAATACGCATTATTATGAAAAGAGATACTATATTTTTTCTTCTTGTTATATGTATAGCTCTTGTAGCTGTATCTTGCAGCGACCGACGTCCAACGGCAAAAGATCCAGATGCTATTGCCAAAGATCAAAATCAGGCAAACCAGCAGCACATTACTGGGCAGCAAAAAGACTATTCTTCCTATTTGGTTGATGTAGTCCAGGATCAGCTATTTGAAATTGAGCTAGGAAAATTGGGAAAAAGGAAATCTAACAGTGATAAAATTCAAGATTTTGCAGCTGAATTAGAAAAGCACCATCAAAATAGATTGAAAAAACTAAATAGTTTAGCCAATGACTTTGCCTATATGATGCCACATAATCTGTCCGATAAACAATGGGAGGAAATAAAAGATTTAGAAAAAACCAACGCAAAGAACTTTGATGAAAAATGGATAGATGCTGTTATTTCTAACCACAATAATGCAGCTGATGTTCTGATAAAATCCATTAATAAGGTGGATAACAACAAGATTAGAACGCAATTGAATGAAACCTTACAAGAGGTTCGTTCACACCTAGAAGCAGCAACTTATATTAAAAACCAACAGCTGAAATAATCCATGGTTCAAAACACCCCTTGAAGAGAGAAAACGACTTTCACACCTACACCAACAGGAGCATACTACAGTCTCGTTGATCCAAGTAAAAGCGAATCTGTACAAGAAGCGACAATTGAAAAGGCGAATGAACAGGAAGAGGAAAGGTACAAAGGAAGTTCTTCAAGTAGTAGAAAATTAAATAGCAACATTGCTATATAAAATAAAGAAACGAAGGTAAAAAAACACCCTAGTTTCATCTCTATAAAAAAATGCTTGAATTGAAAATCAAGTGGCTTACTCAAGGCAATTTCCATAGTTACTCATACCATAATAGCAACACCCTTGGTAAGCCACTTTTATTCACTTAAAACACATACGTATGGGAGTATCAATTAACTATAAACTATTTGTGATCATCTTTACCGTCTTTTTTTTCGCTTTTTTGTTTCTTACCTCGTGTAAGAACAAATCGAATTCGGAAGACTATATATACAAAGAACAGAGCGATCCAAAACCGGTGCACACAGAACCCTTTACTTATAAGGAGCAATATGATACCTCCAATCAGGATGTTTTAGAGCAACGCTTCAGCAATTTGATATCTACTCAGTTGTATTATACCAATCTAGCCATTTCCCAAAGTCACAGTGCGGAAGTGCAGGAATTTGCGGAACAAATGATACTGGAATACGAGCATGCGCTCAAAGAAATGGAGAGCTTGATTAGCAAGGAAAAACAAAATGAAATACTATTTCGAGCCAGTACACGATTCACCATCAACGCATTGGATTCGCCAAATAAGAGCAGCTATGATCGTGATTTTTTGGATGAAACCTTCAAGCTTCAATACAGTATTCGAGAAGTGCTGTGGGACTTGAAACAGAACACAAAAAATTCCGATTTACAAACGTTCTACAGCAAATTAATACAAGTAATTGAATTGCGTATTGATCAAGGAGTGAATTTATTAAATCATGTATAACCAAAATTTATAACTATGAAATTACATACAAAAACCCTTTTTTTATTCTTTTTTCTATCGGTATTTCTAGCTTCATGCAAAGATCAACCCAAGGCAAAAGAACCTGAAAAAATAGCCAAAGAACAAAATAAAGCCAATCAACAACATACAGTTGAACAAAAACATGTAGATTATTCTTCTTATTTAGTAGATGTCGTACACGATCAACTATTTGAAGTTGAATTAGCAAAACTAGCAAAGCGAAAATCAAACAACGAAAAGATTCGCGAATACGCTGCAGAACTAGAAAAACACCATGAAAACAGGTTGCAAAAGCTCAATGCTTTGGCAAGTGATATGATCTATGCAGTGCCTCATAATTTGTCAGACAAGCAGTGGGAAGAGCTACACGATTTAGAAGAGACAAACGCAAAGAACTTTGATAAAGAATGGATGGAAGTTGTCATTTCAAAACACAATAAAGCGGCTGATGTATTGATTGATGCTATCAATAATGTCGATGATTACAACATGAGAACCCAGTTAAATGAGACGCTACAGGAGGTGCGTGCACATCTAGAAACAGCTACTCTAATTAAGAATAAACAAGTGAAATAGCAACATTTTTAAGCTTTTATTTTTTTTCTAAACCGCTCAAAATCTTTCAATTTGGGCGGTTTACTTTATGACAGAACTGTCAATTTTTAGTCCTTTATAATGTTGCTTTCGATATTGCGCTGGACTACATTGCACGAGCTTTTGAAAGTTTCGAAAGAAGTTAGAATAATCGGAAAATCCACATTTTTCAGCAATTGCATAACTAGACAAGTCTGAATAAATGAGTAGTTGCTGTGCATATTCCATCCGTTTAGTTAAATAGTAGGTATAAAACGTTTGATTATACAACAATTTAAACCCTTTTTGAAAGGCATTTTTACTCAAATCAAAAAGTTGACACAATTCTTCAATCGTATAAATCTTCTCGTAGTTTTTGTTTGATATTAAATCGTGTATTTTTTGAATTTTCTTCCGCTCTTCTTGACTCATCTTTCGCATTTTTTCAACACTCACTTCTTGTGCTGATGCGTCTGGTTGAACAATGGGAATGACCAAAGCAAAACTCATCCAAATATCATGTGATTGATCCATATAATGAAACCCACAAAATCCATTGATCTTTTTATTCCCTAACGCTAGCTGTAGAGAAAACGAATTTTTATGGGCTGGGGTTTGAATGAATAACAAAAAATTCTTCATCCACTTCTCCTGTTGATCATCTTCCAAAAAATCAAGTACGTTATGGTCAATGAACACAGTTTTATCAAAAGAGCTTTGATTGCCTTGTATGAGTGAAATATCTAATATTTGCCCTTGTGCACTAATCTTAATAATAGTGGTTGTAACAAACTCATAGCCCAAGGTAGGTTGCAAGGAGATAAAATAGTTGAATTTATTTTCGTAATCACCTGCCAAAATATTGAACAAAACTTCAGCTTGGGAAAAACAGTCTTGCTCCACTTTCAAGTCAAGTCGCCTAGTGTAATTCCCTTTGGACAATTCTTCAAGCGCTTCAATAAACGCTTTGACTCTTTTTTTGCTGATTGTAATTGACATCTGACCTTGTTAATTCATTTATCGATTTTCAAAATTCCTCCACTAGTTTCACTACCTAATAAATTTAATTTAAAGCTCAATTGTACTTTACTATCACTTTTGCACCAATAAGAGATATCTCAACCGTTCAGCTTGTAAAACTCACTTTATTCCCATCGCTTTGTTGCTAAAAAAAAACTCCTTTTAACCCAAGCGAAAAGCACCAACTTCTTTATAAATTATACCAAAAAAAAGAAAGTGACGCATATGAAAATGATTCATATATACCACTTCTATTATTTAAATCTGATTTAATTTTTTCAAAAACTTCTTTTTAAGTAACAAATGTACATATTTTCAAAAAGTATAACAATTTTATAACACTCTTTATATTGTATATAAATACACTATTTTTACCGCGTTTAGTCAAAGTTAAAACTACTACAGCATAACAATAATTGAAGGTGGTACGCGTACGCTTTAGAAATGTATTAAAAAAAAATGAGGCTAGCACTCCTTCTGTTGAAAAAAGAATACTACCCTCAATTATTTTATCCTTTTAGTATCATTTACAAGGTAATCCGTCCCCCTGTTACTGCAATAATAGCTCCTGAAACATAGCTAGCGGCTTCACTGGCTAGAAAAATATAGGCGGGTGCAATTTCCTTAGGCTGTGCAGGTCGCTCCATGGGAGTGTTTTGTCCAAAGGTATCTACATCAGAAAGTGTAGTAGGAATCAGCGGTGTCCACACGGGACCTGGAGCTACAGCATTTACTCTAATTTCTTTGCCTTGTTCTAAAAACATCTTACTCATACTCGCTGTCATATTTTGAATCGCTGCTTTTGTAGAGGCATAAGCTAATAAACCAGGATTAGGGTCGTATACATTTACAGAAGTTGTATGAATGATACTTCCTCCCTTAGGTATATGCGCTAAGGCATATTTGGTCATATAAAAAAACGAATCTACATTGGTCTCATACGTTTTTTTCCAATCCTCTATCGAAATATCTTCAAACTTTTTGTGCTCGCGTTGATAGGCAACATTGTTAACCAATACATCAATTTTACCAAATGCCGCAATGGTTTGATCAATAACCCGCTGACAATTATTTGCGTGTGCTAGATCCATTTCAATAGCCAATCCCTGTACACCTGCCTGTTCAATCCAGTATAGCGTATCGGCAGCATCTTCTCGCTCCTGCTGAGATAGATATACGAATACAACATTGGCGCCTTCTCGGGCAAAAGCAAGGGCTATTGCTTTTCCAATTCCTGAATCTCCTCCTGTAATCAAAACTGTTTTACCTATAAATAACCCATGTCCCTCATAGGTGTACTCCCCGTGATCGGGATAATTTTTCATGTTGTGCTCACTCCCTGGTGGTTGCTGTTTTTTCTCTTCTTGCATAGTATTTCATTTTATTTCCCTTTAATAGAACTAAAACCATGCTATTCTCCTACTTGCTTTGTTTTTGTGAACTAGTGCTTTCTACTTCTTCAAACAGTGTAGATAATATTGTGTATTATTTCTACATTATGTATATAAGAGCAACAACAATAAAACACCGCCTCATTTCCCATCCACAAATAAACAACACTTTGAAAAACAGTCTTTTAATTAGATTATTCATGCCTTAAAAGGCCTAAACCTTTACTTTTATGTTGTTTTTAAACAAGAACAAATCGCAAGATTGAATCAAAATATTCACACTCATTATTTATTTGCACGACTTTTGCCTTAGTTCTAACAACATTGAAGCAATGAAATAATAAATACTAGCTGTCACTACTTTTTATTAATCACAAAAACTTCAAGACTATGAATAATCGAAATAACAACAGATCGAGAACAAATCGCCAAAGAACTACTATGGATAACTCTGGTTATTCAAGAAATTACGGCAACCACAACGAGAATCAATACCAAGATAATTATCGTTATGACGACTATAATTACAACGCAAACGACACAGAAGATTATCGATTCAACAATTCAAGAAATCCAGATTACGACAGCAATGTTGATTATGAAAATGATGGGTACTTCAACGATAATGAATACCACCCGAATCAGCGTTCATACTACATGGATAGCTATGACAGAAACTTAGCGTATCCGATGAATCGCCAAAGAGATTACAACAAAGAAATCTACGCAAGAGACGATCGCTATTCGGATTATCCTAATTACCAGGACAACAGTTACGAAAACAACGACGATCATTACGGATACAATGAAACAATGGACAATCGATATGATCAGGAATACGACCGTCCTTATCGCATGAACTCTCCTAGAGAATACGGTCATCAAGATCAGCGATATGACCAAGATCAGTTTTACAACCAAGGAAATCAGTCGCAAACAAATCGTGGTAATCGTTCGCGCAACACTTCAGCAAGAACCTCTCGCAACTACGACTCAATGAATACATCTAGAGATTCAATATTTACTGACAACAATGCAAATTCATCTAACAATAACCGTAGATCTAAACGTTACGGTTTTGGAAGTAGATACAATTACTAGTTAGTACATTTTTATATTTCGTTATTTTCTGTATACAAAGAGGAAGCCCCATGCTTCCTCTTTGTTGTTTTAAATTATACCTTTACCCACTGACGAAGCTGTCATGAAATCCGTATATTTGGCTGTAAGAGAAGCAACTAAAAAAGGGTCCATGCCAGTGAGAAACTGGGGTGTGATTATTGATCAATTCTTAATCCTAGATCAAGAAAGGGTTAGACTTTTATTTAAAAACCTAACCCACCACCTTAGCTGATGGAATTAAAGTTCCATAAATAGCTTCTGTTTTAAGGGTTATAAAAAACGTTCAATACCCCTATTATCCCAATAATTAGCTTTTACTCCTTGGTTATTATTTATTTTGGTGTTCGTGATAAGCTTCGCAGTTCTACTCATGCTTCTAACAACATTAAAGGACTCTAAATAGTTTGCATAGTGTACTCCTTGGTCAGAATGGAAAATTAATCCGTTGTTTTTCGTTTAAACTACACTACAGAAATGTTGCACAAAAACATGCCAATTGGCAAGAAACCCTTTTGTTTACATTTAGATAACCTCTGAGGATTGAATTATCCTTAGCTTTACGCCTCTTGCATCATCCCCAATAATACTGAAACGTCGAGGATAGCAAAAACTATAAGTAGGAAGTAATATGTCAGAAAAAGTGAGCCTAAAAGAAATAGCCAAAGTCTTTACAAAACTGGGAATTATTGGTTTTGGTGGTCCTGCAGCGCATATTGCGATGATGAGAGAGGAAGTAGTCGTACAGAGAAAATGGATGGATGAACAACACTTCCTAGATTTACTGGGAGCTACCAATTTAATTCCTGGTCCTAATAGTACAGAAATGGCTATTCACATTGGTTATGACAAAGGAGGATGGAAAGGCCTTATAATTGCGGGACTATGTTTTATTCTTCCTGCTATATTTATAACAGCCGCACTCGCCTACTTTTATAAATCATATGGACACTTACCACACATACAGCCTTTTATATACGGGATTAAGCCAGCCATTATAGCCATCATGCTTGGTGCTGTTTTTCCACTAGCTAAAAAATCGATTACCTCCTCCTTTTTAGCCGTTTTAGGACTAATCGTCTTATTAGCTTCCTTACTTGGTGTCAGTGAAGTTATTTTATTATTTGGCGCTGGATTTTTAGCCTATGCGCTGTATTATATCAATACCATAAAGCGAAATACCTTGCAAAGTTTAATCTCTTTGCCTCTTTTACTCAGCATAGAAAGTACGTTTTTCACTTCAACCAATCGACAGTTATTTTGGATTTTTCTCAAAATAGGGTCAATACTTTATGGAAGTGGTTATGTTCTATTTGCCTTTTTAGATACAGAACTCGTACAAACAGGATTGCTAACACGGGAACAACTGATGGATGCAATTGCTGTAGGTCAATTTACCCCTGGTCCGGTTTTCTCTTCTGTTACTTTTATTGGGTTTCAAATTAATGGATTGTCCGGGGCTCTACTTTCAACCCTAGCCATTTTTTTACCTTCCTTTATTCTAGTAGCTTTAATCAACCCTGTGATGAAGAAACTGCGTAAATCAAAAGGATTAGCTGTCTTTTTAGACGCGGTGAATGTTGCCTCTGTTGCCTTGATTGTCGCTGTTTGTGTTACAATGACACGAGATGTTTTGCTCAACTGGCAAACTCTCCTTATTGCCCTACTTAGTGGTATTCTCGTTTTCAAATTCAAAAAAATAAATAGTGCTTTTATTGTTTTGATAGGAGCATTACTGGGATATATTCTCTTTTACTCTTTCCATTAAAACTAGTTTTTTTACAGCTTACGCCTAAATACTGCACCCTCTCTACTGCATAGGCCGTTTTGAATCCCTCGCTTACTTTCTGCCATCCCCTCCTTTGTTTACTTGTTACTATTTTTTGACAATCGTTCTTCGCTATCCGCGTTCTACATAGCTACACTGCAAACCTAAGCAAGTCGAAACCAACCTGCAATATCCCCCTTCCGCATTCTTCCACATATTGGACAAAAAAGGAGTTATTGTCCACTCTTTTCAAATTAAAGAAAACACAACAAACTGTATTTCAGTATTTTAAAATACAAAGTAAAGTAGTTGTAAAGGGTTTGTAAGGGGATCGTTAGTATTTACAAGGGTTTTAGGCCATTTTACCTTACAAACCCTTTACAATCCCCTTACAAACCCTTAACCATCTACCTATATACTCACACTTTACCCATCCGCCAATCAACCTTTGTTGTAACAACTAATCCTTGGAGTGCATGGTGCTAGGGGTTAAGAGAACTGAAATGATTTCATTTTCAACAAAATTACCACCGCTCAAGACTTCGATTAGAAGTCATATTTTTAGATATACCAAGCCTTTGAGTGTAGTTACATCTGCTTGAATATAATAATCAGTTTTGATTTGAAAGTACCCAAATCCAACCTTCTTTTTCATTGACACCTTCGTTTGGACTATCTAACTTAGCTCTATCTTGATCAAAAATAGTTGCAATAGAAGCACATATATATGCATCAATAATATCATTATGCTCCCCATATAATTCATCAGGTATTTCAAAAGTACAAGCAGCTGGATAGGTTTCAATAATAGTTAGGCGTTTATCACTAGTTTTCCAAATACCAACAGTTTCAATAGCACAATTGAATTTCGAAATAAAATGCATGGCTTTTGTTGCTTGTGAACCTATCATGTGGTTTATAGCTGAAAGCGGTTTATATCCTTTTGCATAAAGAAAGCGTTCCGTTTCTCTGAACAGGTAAGGGTTATCCTTAAATAAGTCAATGGAACTAGCAGCCGTTATATATTCTGTTATAAGTTTGACAAAGGCCTCTGAAAAACCCAAGGGAGCATCAATTGCCATAGTAACATTTTGGTTATTATAGGATAAGTCACAGCATTGAAAAAGAAGATGTAAAAAATCTTTGGATGTTTCTGCCTGATTTAGTATTTCCCTTAGGTTACCTCTACTCCTACCTACTATATTACCGTTTTCATTGAGAATAACTATTCCATCTCTACTAAACCTATTTTTATCACAATTCCAAGCCCCCACATCCCAACCCATATAGAATTTTTCTACACTCATATTTCTTTTGATTTTGATATACGAAGTTAATACATCTATAGCACTTTTAATGAACGTACATTATTTTTATCGAATGATCCAATACAACTAATTTCTTCTTAATTATCATCAATAGACTCTATAAAAAACACTTTGTTTCGAACTGATTGCTGTCTAATCCTTACTCATAAAGTATAGTCATCCACGAAGATATCTTTCTTTTCTATTCTTCCCTTTTGTATATTTACTTTCTATAAAATTGACGTTATATTATTTGAATATCAAAAAGCAAAAGGAAGTCTTGATGTGATTGAAAGCGCTATTGATTTGAAAAGCGCTTCAATTGCAATTTCCACCACATTAGGTGACCTTGAATAACGAGCACTATTAACCAAAATGACCAAAAGAACTTGTAATGGATTTACAGCAACTTATTGAGAATAAGCGACCAGAAATTACTGCATTACTGGAAAAATATAAAACTCACCTCCGAAATGGTGGATTAAATGAAGAAAAAGATAAATGGGTTCTATTTGAAAAACAAAAAGGACTTCCAAAATTGGATCCAGAAACCATTGTAGACGAACTAATCTCCTTAAACTACAGCAATCTACTATATCACACTGCTTTAGGAGTTATGAAACATTTAAAAGAAGAGAGAAAAGAACAATACGCACAGCTACTAGTCGCATTTTACGACGAACAAGAAGACTTGCGCGAAAGGATTAAATCCTTTGACAAGGAGCTCTTAGCGCTATATAGAGAAGTAATGCCTACTGTTAAATACGGGCACCACCACGATGAACGAACCCTTTCTCTTTTATTAAGCTTCAAATATCCAGAAAACTATTTTCTATATAAATATTCATTCTATTCGAGATTATGTAAGCTGCTTGGTGTGAAAAGCACTGTTAAAAATCAAAGATATCTTCATTATCTAGAATTAGCAGATATCATTAAGAATAAATTCATAAAAAATGATCAAGAACTACAGAGTCTTATTAAAGCTAACTTACCTGAAGGCGGATATACAGATCCAAGCTCTAATCTCTTAACACAAGATTTTTTGTACATCATGCTTGAGAAAGACAATAGCAATCACGATCTATTTGCCGAGGTTAAAACTTTATTTAATGAACAATTAAATCAAAATTTTGATTTTCCCATAGCCATAGGAAGTGATCACGGTGCAGATTTTCAACGTTTACAGGATCAATTCGGTATTATAGGCAGTGATTATGTACACTATGAGTTATATTGTGATAACTCTGCAATTTACATTGATTTACATTTAGAAAATGAGAAACAACCTCAAGAAATAACAACACTTCTACAGAGCTTGTATACTTATTTACGGACTAAAAATTATGACGAACAAACAGTTCGTTGGTTTGATTGGGCCACTAAACCCAGACAAAAAAAATATTTTCAATCCATACGATATCAACGAATATTTTCATTGGAGGAAGAGGAAATCACTTCGATAGAAAGCATAAACGAAATGATCCAAAGTTTTGTTGAGCTTGATAAAATTATTGGTCATGATATTCGAGATTTTTTGATCAACAACAATATCATTAAAGCAGAAATTGCAGAAAAATACATGATGGCTAAAAATGCAAAACACCCGTTAAATCAAATCTTATATGGTCCTCCAGGAACTGGTAAAACTTACCATACGATCAATAAAGCGATTGCCATTGCCAATCCAAGCTTTGACCTCAATCAAAATAGAAACAAGGTTAAAGAAGAATATAAGAGATTAGTAGAAAAAGGTCAAATCGTATTTACTACTTTTCATCAAAGCATGACTTATGAGGATTTTATTGAAGGAATAAAACCCGTTATAGAAGAAAATGACAATGAAGACAAAAGCGTTATTTACGACATACAAGATGGAATATTTAAAACAATATCAAAAAAAGCACAAATTCCATCTGAGCAATTAGAGGTATACAAAACCTATACTTTTAACGATGCTTTTAATGATCTTGTTTTAGAGGCTAATAAAAATCTTGAAAACGAAAAGCAATTGGTATTGAATATATTAACTGAAAATCTTGGTTTAAAAATAACTGGAATTTCAGATAAAGGCAATTTAATTTTAAAACCTATTTATTCTGAAAACGCAAAAGAATACACCGTTTCTTATTCACGTGCGGAAAAATTGCAAAAGGTCTATCCCGATTTATCTGTAATAAAAAACATAGACAAAGAATTTAGGGCTGTAATTGGAGGTTCAAATTCTACAGCTTATTGGGCTGTACTGAATTACATCAACAATAAAATTAATGCTAAAACAAAATCAATTGCGACAGCACATTCAGTACCGCTAGAACCTCATGTATTGATTATTGATGAAATCAACAGAGGTAATGTCTCTAATATTTTTGGTGAATTAATTACGTTAATAGAAGAAGACAAACGCTTAGGCAATGAGGAAGAAATAAAGGTTACGTTGCCTTATTCAAAAGAACCTTTTGGTATTCCCTCTAATCTCTATATTATAGGCACAATGAATACGGCCGATCGAAGTGTAGAAGCGTTAGACACAGCCCTGCGCAGACGTTTTGTTTTCGAGGAAATGCCCCCTAAATACGATTTACCCGAACTACAACAAATGCTGTATGGCTATACTGCTGCTTCAATTTTAGAAAAGATCAATACGAGAATTGAAAAATTACTCGATCGTGATCATCTTATTGGTCATTCCTATTTTATCAATAAGAATGAAGCAACCCTAATTGAGTCTTTCTATAAAAACATTATTCCTTTGCTTCAAGAATACTTCTTTGGCGATTATGGCAAAATCGGTTTGGTTTTAGGTAGTGGTTTTATTGAAGTAATTGAAAATAAATCTGCTTTTGCAAAATTCAGTACAGTGGATTATTCACAATTTGAAGAAAGAGAATCGTATAAGATAATCGATCACAAAAGTAATACGGAAACATTTAGAGAAGCTATTAACTTACTAATGAAGTAATTGAACTGTGAACAAAGAGAATAAAATCACCGTTTTTGAGCATGAAAAGCGCGTATTTGATTTAAACAATACAGAGGAAAAATTGTTGCATGATGCCTTGGAATTATATCATGGTGATGGTACTCCGTTCTTTAAATTAATCCGAAATGGTGTACAATTCAATGAACATGTGGGTGTCATTCAAGTTGGAAAAACAACTATTGAGGTTCTGCCTAAAGCTGATCAATCGGGTGAAACAAAATGGAGAAATCTATTGATTGAAATGATTAAAACGGTTTGGAGATTTGATGTAAAATCAACTGGTTCTAGTTCTTTAAAACTGAAGGCAAATTCAATTTTAGAGCTCTATTTCGAACTATTTATTTCTGAAGTGGAATATTTGCTACATCGAGGATTAATCAAAAGATATCGCAAGCAGGAAGGAAATCAAAAGGCTTTAAAAGGGTCCTTGCAATTTTCAAAACACCTTGCTCTTAATTTGGTGCATAAAGAGCGTTTTTATGTGAAATACACCCACTATTCAACGGAACATATTTTACATGAAATCCTATTCAAAACCATCCAATTATTAGTTACTAGCAATACAAATCCCGCGTTAAAAGGACGAATAGCGTCCCTTGCGATGAACTTCCCTGAAATGAAGAATTGCAAAATAACAGCATCTACCTTTGGCCAACTTGTTTTTGATCGAAAAAACAAACCTTATGAAAAAGCGATTGAAATTGCCAAACTATTACTTCTCAATTATCATCCTGATGTGGTAAAAGGAAAAAATAATGTGCTGGCTTTAATGTTTGATATGAATAACTTATGGGAGAAATTTATTCTTGTAACCTTAAAAAAGGGATTAACAACACATCGGGTTTCTGCTCAATTATCCAAAAAGTTTTGGCAACCCAATACTGGGTATTCTTCTACTATACGACCGGATATTGTTATACAACACAACACATCAAAAGAATTCATTGTTCTTGACACCAAATGGAAGAATATAAATGATTCGAATCCTTCTCCCGAGGATTTACGTCAGATGTATGTCTACCATCGTTTTTATCAAGCCAATACCGTTCTTCTAATTTATCCTTCTGATCAACATCAAATTAGAAAAGGAAATTATTTTAATTCAGCTAGCGAAGGAGAATTATCGGATAAAACATGTAGTATTATACAAATAGCCACGGGTGATACGATACAAACTTGGCAGGAAGAAATTGTCGAAAAAGTAGAGAAAATAATGAACTAAAAAAGATTAATTGAAACTATATACAAATGGTTTCAAGGAACAAAACACATTATTTTCTTACTGTTTCTTTAAATTGAATAGGTAAAATTGAAACGGTCAACCTACATCAATTTAAATAAATGCATAGGTTTTTACGCAGTTATAAATATACCAAAGTAAATTAATGGAAATTCCTTTTTTTATTATAACACGAATTAAAGAATAGTAAAATTTTAGATTTATAAGAAGCCTCCGCCAAAAAATCAATTAAAAACTCATCCGTTATTTTTTGTTTAAATTACTTTTAAAAAATTGCTGTAATAAATCGAATACATTAGTAAAACAAATTAAAATTATGATATAGCCCTGACATAAAAATTAGCTTAATTAATACGAATTGATATTCTCTCTGATTTTGACATCTGATTTACAATCCGAATTGAAGTGCGGGTAAAAGAAGGAGAGTTAGGCAAAACAGCGATAATAAACCTTTCAATACTTACTATTGCCACTAGTTTATCTTTATTTATTATAATACTATATTAACATTTCCTATCTTTACAATTATTGCAATAATAAAAGAAATATAATGAAAACTATTGAGGTCGTTGCGGCAATTATTGAATTTGAAGGGAAGCTTTTCTGTGCGCAAAGAAACGAAAATAAGAAAGAGTACCTTTCTTATAAATTTGAATTTCCAGGAGGAAAAACGGAAGAAGGAGAAACGCGAGAAGAGGCATTAATTAGAGAAATAAAAGAAGAGCTTAATTGGGAAATTACAATTGATAAGTTCTTTATGACAGTACACCACACCTATCCAGACTTCAACCTTATAATGCATAGCTACTTGTGCTCAACTACTACATTAGATTTTCAACTCAATGAGCATGCATCATTTAAATGGCTAGCAATCAGTGATTTAAACACACTGGACTGGGCAGCTGCTGATATTCCTATTGTTGACAAGTTAATTGCTTCATACTAGATCATGGAACAAGCTTTTTTAGACAGTTTAAGAACAGGATTTCTAAATAGTACACATAACTCAGACAATAGGTTTCGACCTGAAATCCTAATCAACGATTTTAAAAATGAGAAAAAGGTTTTAACCTCAATTATTCATTTACTTCACCAGTGTCAAGAGTTTACTTTTAACGTTGCCTTCTTAACTATGGGTGGATTAGCAGTACTGAGAAATACACTGGATGAATTACAACAAAAGGGGGTCAAAGGAACGATTATTGTATCTAAATATCTCAATTTCACTGATCCTCATGCTTTAAGAGGATTACTGAAATATGATAATATTGAATTGCGAATTGATGTTACAAATAACTTCCACGCAAAATGCTACACTTTTAAAAGTAATAATCAATACAGCATAATCATAGGCAGTAGCAATCTGACAGATAAGGCTCTAACCGTAAACTATGAATTTAATGTTAAAATAAACACTTTAGAAAATGGAGAACTAACCCAAAAAATTCTAAATGAGCAACAAAAAATAATCGAGAACTCTATTGTTGTCACTTCTGATTTTATCGCAAAATATGAAATAGAATATCAGCAGATTAGGGCTATTCAAAAAGAAAGCAACAGCAAGATTCAAGATTTAAACAATGAGGTAATTACGCCCAATTCAATGCAAAAAGAGGCTTTAGTCAATTTAAGTGAGCTTCGAAAAAAAGGAGCAAGAAAAGCTTTGTTAATTTCTGCAACGGGAACTGGAAAGACCTATTTTTCTGCATTTGATGTAAAAGAACTACAAGCTAAAAAAGTACTTTTTATTGTTCATCGCAGTATTATCGCATCCAAAACATTGAAATCATTTTCAAAAGTAATCGGAAAAAATTTAGACTCCGGAGAACCAGTAGACTATGGAATGTTCGATGGATCCAACAAATCTATTGAAGAGAATTACATTTTTTCAACAGTTCAAACAATGAGTATGGATCAAAACTTAGTCAAGTTTTCACAAGATCACTTTGATTATATTATCATTGATGAAACGCATCGAGCAGCAACTAAAACCTATCAAAAAATACTCAACTACTTCACGCCTAAATTTCTTTTAGGCATGACAGCAACTCCAGAAAGAACGGATGCACAGGACATCTATAGTATATTCGATCACAATATTGCCTATGAAATAAGACTTCATCAAGCATTGGAAGCAAATTTATTGACAACTTTTCACTACTATGGTATTACCGATATTAGTATAAACGGTCAAGTAGTAGATGAAAAAACAGCTTTTAATACTTTAATTGAAAAAAATAGAGTAAACCATATTTTAGATAAAATTGAGCACTACTCTACAGATTCAGGTGAATATAGAGGTTTAGTATTTTGTTCGACAGTACAAGAGGCTGAATCATTAGCAGCTCAATTTACTAAAAATGGTTATCCTTCACTTGCACTTTCAGGTGACAATAAAGAATCAGAAAGAGAAAAAGCTATTCTCAATTTAGAATCTGATCTTGAAGATAGATTACAGTTTATTTTTACAGTTGATATTTTTAACGAAGGGATCGATATCCCAAAAGTGAATATGATTGTTATGCTTCGAGCAACTCAATCCTCTATTATTTTTATTCAACAACTGGGCAGGGGCCTAAGAAAAGCTGATGGTAAATCTTATGTTACAGTCCTAGACTTTATTGGAAATTACAAAAATAATTACCTAATTCCTATTGCCTTATTTGGCGATACAACATACAATAAAGACCATTTGAGAAAAACCCTAAGTGAAGGGAGTGTATTAATTCCCGGTGCATCAACCGTTGAATTTGATGCAATATCAAAGAGCAGAATATTTGAATCAATCAAAAATGCTAGATTAAATGTAAAAAAAGATCTTGAACAAGACTATTTGGCATTGAAATACAAACTAAACCAGATCCCTTTAATGATGGATTTCATTAAACACGGGGCTAGAGATCCTTATTTGTATGTGCAAACGTATAAGTCTTACTATAGTGCGGTTCATAGCTTTGAAAAGAAAACAGGGAGTAAAATAGATTTGGATGAATCTATGGAAAAAGTATTGATGTACTTTGATTCAGAAATAAACAATGCAAAACGGATAATAGAAACATATATTCTCCATCAATTAGTAACAACTAATGCTGATTTGTCAATAGACCAATTAAAGACTGATTTTCATCACCTTTATAAATTTGAGATTTCAACAGTAGATATTGAATCTGCGATCCAAAACATCAACTTTGATTATTGCACAATAAACTACAAAGAATCTCCTAGTGCTAAGGGCAAAAAAGTGACATATAGAAACTCTGATTACTTAGATAATCCACAACTATACAATGTACTAATTAAAACTAACCAGCAAATTGAACTGACTAACCAGTACAAAAAACTAATACAAAACGAACTGTTCAAGACCTATCTAATAGATAGTATTAATACCGCATTAAGCAAATACCAAACTAAATTAGAAAAGGCCAATTATCAAGTTGTAAATGGATTTATTCTATATGAAAAATACAGTAGAAAAGATGTTTATCGAATTTTAAATGAATCAAGTAGTCCTGTTGAACTTAATATTGGGGGATATAAAATTAATGAATTAAAAGATGCCTTCCCTATTTTTGTAAACTATCATAAAGAAGATGATATTAGTGAAACTACTAAGTATCAGGATCGCTTTTTGGATGCAAGTACTTTTGAATGGATGAGTAAGAGTAAACGCACATTAGAAAGTCCAGAAATTCTTCAACTCAAAATGCATAGAGAAAATAAAATGAAAATTTTACTTTTCATACAAAAAGGAAAAGAAATAGAAGAGTCTACCAATCAAAACAAAGACAACGACCGAGAACTGTATTTTATGGGGGAAATGACTCCTATAAACGATCGTATTATACAAACCACTATGCCGGCAAATGGTCGAGATGTAAATGTAGTTAAGGTGGATTTCAAACTCAATATTCCAGTTAAAGATGCTTTATATCACTATATTCTAAGTCAATAATCTACTTTTTCTGAGTATCATATATTCAAATTATTTGACAAGCTTAATTTACTTTGGTATCTTGTTTGTTTTTTATACAAAGTTACCGGTATATGTCTTTGATTTTTCAAGAAAACGACCCAAGTTTAGAATCGCAGTGGAGGGCTTTAATCCTATTTGGCAAGAACTCAGCAACCTATAAATTTGCCTTTGCCAAGGCTTTACTTGAGCTAATTGATAAGGAAACCACAACTATTTCTTTAGCTCAAGTAGCGCCAATATACGTAAAGAGTATCTTAGAGCATATAAAGGCCAATGACAAACAAGGAAACTCCCCCTCTAGTGTGTTTCTAAATGCCTGTAGAGACTTTAATACCCATACCATCTCCTATGATCAGCTCATTCACTTAACTGAAAAACACGGTTTTACCAATGTTGTCGACGCCTTTCAAAACATAAACGGAGGTACAATTCCCCATCGATTCTATGAAAAGGATTATCAAGGAACAGCTAAAAACATTGTAATCACGGATCATCTTTTACAACTCAAAGAAAGCGTACAATTTACCAACTTAAACAGTGAAGTTGAGGCTAGGTGGAATCTCGTTGAAACAGCCTGGAATTTGGATTTAAACCCCAACTTACTAGAGGTGAAAATAGATGATGAGCTAAACACCCTATTTATAGAAAATAACCTAATGCGTCGCAAGGACATCACCTCGGCTCGAGCTTCTTTAAATGGCTATCAAAAAGGCAAGTGTTTTTACTCCTTTCAGGATATATCCATAGTATCTGGAAGTGATAAGCTATGCGCCGTAGATCACTTTTTCCCGCATATGCACAAATTGCATTTAAATAAAAATGGCGCTAACGTCAACGGAATATGGAACTTAGTGCTATCTGATCACTATGTCAATTTGGATAAAAGCGCAAAAGTACCAGAACCAAAATATCTAGATCGACTTCACAAGAGAAACGAGTTTTACATAGCAAGTAAACATCCTCTTGGAGAGACCATTGTCAATCAAACTGGAAAAACACCTGCAGCAAGAATAGCTTTTTTACAAAAACAATATAACTTAGCTGTTGAATTATCCATCCAAAAATGGAAACCCAAAGTTGAATTACAACCTTTATTTTAAATGCAAGATTTTACTCAAATACCCCAAGACCGCATCGTATATCAAGATGAATACTTTTTTATAATTGAAGATATTTTTCCTGTAAGTCCGGGTCATTTACTTATTATTACCAATACTGTCAGACAGGATTACTTTGCGCTTACAACAGAAGAGCAACAAGCCCTCCCCTTAGCTATTGAAGCTGCGAAACAAATCGTATTGGCGAACTATGCTCCTGATGGATTTAATATTGGGATGAACTGTGGAGCACCGGCGGGTCAAACGGTATTTCACTTTCACTGTCACCTCATCCCTCGCTACATAGGAGATATGGAAAATCCACGTGGGGGTGTGCGACATGTGATTCCTTCTAAAGGCAACTATTAGCAAGTAAACTACCGCTGAGCAAAAATCTAGGTCTACAATTCCAGCAAATGCTTAAGCTGAAGCACTTAAAGCAGCACTTTAGGGATTAAAGGGTAACAGCTCCAACAAATTCCTTCTGCAGCTGGAAAAATGACCATACAACCCAAAGACAAAAAAGCAATCCTTGTCTTTTACTGACTAAAAGTTCCCTATATTTGTTGTAAAACACAGAAGAAAACATGGATAACTACCTGATTGGTATAGGAAAAAAAATAAAGGAAATCAGAAAGCGAAATAAATACACCATTACCCAAGTTGCAACCAAAGCAGAAGTGAGTAATGGGCTTATTTCCAAAATTGAAAATGGCAGAACAATACCTTCATTACCTGTTCTACTACATATTATTCAAGCTTTAGACGTAGAAGTGGGAACCTTTTTCAACAATATTCCACTGGCCAACAAGAGCAATTATATTCTGTGTAAAAAGGAAGACTACAGCATCATTGAAAAAGAAGAAGCTGCGGTTGGTTTTGAATACCGCTCCATCTTTTCCAAGCAGCTAAATTCATGTGGTTTTGAGACCGTTCTCCTAGAGGTAAAACCAAATTCCAAAAGAGATAAAGTCGAAACAGACGCCTTTGAATTCAAGTATGTCATTTCAGGAGCTTGTACTTATGTGATTGGCGAAGACGAAGTACTTGTACAAGCGGGGGATTCCATCTTGTTCGACGGTAGAATTCCACACGTTCCCATCAATAAAACCCAAGAAAATTGCCTCATGCTTGTGGTCTATTTTTTTTATGATAAAAACGATTAACGACAGTTCCCTTCAATAAAAAAGGGGTAGCTCACACACGAGACTACCCCTTTTATTGATTTACACACTTACTTTACTAATATTGTTTGAAGCTCAACCAAGGAATCTACAATCATTGTAGGTTCGGCAGTTTCCAATAAGGCTCTATCTTGAGCTCCTGTTAAAACCCCTACAACCACTCCGCAGTTGGCATTTTTACCTTCTTCTATATCGATGATGGAATCACCTGCTTTCAATACGCGTTGCGCATCTACAATATTAAATTGCTGCATCGCCTTGTGAATCATTTCTGGTGATGGTCTGCCCACCTCCACATCATCTGCCGTGATTAGCCCATCGATGGTTGGTCCCACTTGCCAATTTAATTTAGCCAACAGCTTATTGGCTGTTTTGGCATCATATCCCGTGTTTAACACGACCTTGATGTCGTTTGCACGAAGTACCCTAAAAAACGCTTCCATACCGTCAAACGTTTTGATTGGAAACGTATTATACGCATCTTCTAAGTGCTTTTTAAAGTTTCTAAAAATCAATTGGGCTTGTTGCTCTACCTCAACTGCTGTGGTACACTCAACGAGTATATCTTTAATCGCTTGTAACTTTTCTTTGCCTGCACCATGTGCTAACGTTTGAGCTAAACTTACCTCATACCCAGCGTCGTTAATTACTTTGCAAACGGTTTTATACACTAAATTATCTTCATTCACCGTGGTCCCTGCCATATCAAAAACCACCATTTCTATATTTTTCATCTTATCTAAAATAAAGTATTTATATTTTCTTTTGCATAACCAGCACTCCCCGTCATGCCTTTTCCTCCAATACCCGTAACAATGTGAATATTTTCGCCAATCACTGTATTGAAAATATCGATATTCTTGCCTTGTGCATAGGTACCAAACCAAGTATCTCGGATTTCATACGTTGGTAATTCAAATATTTTCTGGGCCTCTTCTAGCATAAAGGTGTTTATTTCCTGTTTGATGTCAAACCCCAAATCATCGCTATGTGCTGCATCGGCGTATTCATGTGAATCTCCAATGATAATTGATCCATCGGTAGCTTGTTTGAACAGAATGTGTACGCCCCATTTTTTCTCTAAACTATTTTGGTCTTCCCTCGCTTTGATCGCCTGATAGGAAGGACATTCCTGAAAAGCTTCATAACGGCGAATAGACAAGCCTGTTAAGATAGAACCTTTGAGTTGATAAGATCCCGGTTGAGCGACTGTTTGCATCATTTGCAATTTAGTTACTTCCATATCACTTTGCTCAAATACTGAAGGGAATAGGGTTTTAAACTCCGCTCCACAGCAAATCATCACCTTGCTAGCCGTTAGCATTTCTCCTTTGGCTGTAGTGATTTCCACCTGATCATTGGCCTGTTCACAATGAACAACAAGCGTCTGATAAGCAAACACAACCCCTAGAGTTTCCGTCATATACTGCTGTAGGCGGTGGATCATCGTACGCGGTTCTACAGTTACTTCTTCAGGAAAGAACAACCCGCCCTTTACATAAGAAGCGCGTATTCCCGCATAGCGATCCAAACACTCGGTTTTGGTCAGTAGATGGGAGGCGTATCCATTGCCTCTGTTGATGTGGTACAGTTCTTCCAACAAAGTGAGCTCTTCCTCATTTGACGCTAGGTATACCGAACCATTATTGCGGACGGAAATGTCAAATTTAGCCTGTATTTCTTTGTATACTTGTAAACTTTCTCTGCCGTAATTTTGCCATTTGGTATTCATTCCCGAAGGGACAACTTGACCAAAATTGCGCACCGTTGCACTGCTTGGTTGTTTATCTCTTTCGACAACCAATACGCGCAATCCCTTTTGCGCAGCGTAGTACGCGTGAAATGTTCCTAAAACACCTCCACCAACTACTATTAAATCGTATGTACTATTCATATCTTTTAAACTATTTCTATATTAAACCGTTGCATTGTGTAAGATTGGCTTTTTCTCTATTTGCTTTTTAAAAAACCAAACCACAATTAGCGCTACAAGGAGAATAACAATCGCTGCTTGAATGTTCATTGCAATGAAGAAATCTGTCCATCGCTGTTCAAAACCAACGATTTCCTTCAACAACAAGACAGCTACACTACCAAAGTATCCCAATGAATCTGCGAAATAGAACAAAAAGCCTACATTTCCTTTAAAGCTCAATAAGGCTACTAATCGCTCAAAAATCAAACAGTGAAACAGAATATAAGGAAGGTAGACCCCTATACCCGATAGGATCATCCAAACGATTGCCGACACATGACCTTCTTTAAAGAGAAAAGTGGTAGCAACCATAGTCAATGCACCAGCTACGGTTAGGTAGATTCCCATATTAAACGCCTTTCTATTGTTTTTAATCAACACACTACAAGCTGCAATAACAAGCACAATCAGGGCCACAGGTATTTCAGTTAGGGTGATCAATGTCGGTGCACCAGCTGTACCTTGTTCCTCCCAAAACTCCACCACAAAATTATCTCTAAAATCGCGCACGATGGTGAGGATGACATAGATTAAAACCAGCCCCAAATACCCCAATCCGTTGGCTCTCAAGAAGGCCATGCGGTCCTTTTTATACATGGGTTTGCGCTCACTACGCGCTTGTATATCCTGTTCAGAAGGCCCTTTACATTTATTCATAATAAAAGAACACAAAAGGAAAAGCGGAAAAAACAAGAGTCCAGTAAGAAACGGCATATCGTATTCGCTTACGCCAAAGTTATCCATGAGCAATAAACCCACTGACTTAACGAATCCCGTTGAAAATATAAAGGTCGCACTCAAAGCTGCTGCTAGTAATTCGGTGTTTTTTCTCCCTTCAATATAAGAGAACACAATGCCAAAAATCATCCCCAAAGGCAATCCGTTCAAAAACAAAGCGATAAACTTCCACTCCGCTGGTAAAACTGCAAACAAGCCCAACATCGCCAATCCAAAGGCCGTTGCTCCAGTCAACCAATACAATCGGCTGCTTTTGGACATTTCAGATACAATCTTAATACCGATAAATTTCGATATCATATACCCAAAAACCTGACTGATCACGAGCAATATTTTAGGATCCATATTGAAGAATACCTTCATATCTGAATATTGTCCAGCCAAAAAAGACTTGCGCACAGCATACATCCCGGTATAGCAAAGAAAAACGGAAATCAACAAAAACCAAGTTTCTATATTTTTACTCTTTGTAACTATTGCTCCTTTCATGAGGTAAATATTTTATTATTTGTAAACAAAAGTAAGGGAAAGAAAACAAGCGAATATTACCGAAAGGTAAATTTTAGGTTAAGCTTCTACTTGCTCAAAACAACCTATAAACAAAGGACATACCTTTACAAAACCAATAAAACAAAGAGATAAGACTGGAGGTATAAGCAGGGTAAACCCCCAAATATAGGTCGAATCTCATTTTTACAAATATTTACAAATAGTAAAACTATGAAATTACCAAAAGCGACAGCCATGGTGTTTGATACCACCACAAAAACCTTTGAGGCTAAGGACGTACAACTCGATCAAGTATTGGAGGGAGAGATTCTCGTTGAAATTGCCTACACCACAATATGCACGAGTGACTTACACACCTATTGTGGACGACGAGCGTTGGACAGCCCAACAATATTAGGTCATGAGATAGTAGGTCGTATAGTACAACTCCCTACAGCCAAAAAAGATTATACAGGACAAGCACTTGCATTAGGGGATTTGGTTACCTGGTGCGTATACGCTTTTGACGAGTTCGACCCTATGGCGGAGAAAGGATACCCACAAAAAGCTTTTTCTTTATACAAATACGGACACCATCCTTTTAACGATGGGGAGCTCAACGGGGGGTTCGCCACCCACTGCCTCTTGAAAAAAGGGACTGCTATTTTTAAACTCCCTCCTCATATAAGTCTACAGGAACTCGCCCCTTTAAACTGTACCCACGCTACAATAGCAGGTGGACTGCGCTTAGCGGGCGATGTGAAGGACAAAACCGTCTTGATCTACGGGGCGGGGATGTTGGGATTATCCGCAACTGCCATGGCAACCACGTTAGGAGCAAAACACGTTTTGCTCTGCGATATCAACCCAACACGACTGGCCTTAGGGGAGGAATTTGGCGCAACGACCACCCTGCTCAACACCCTAGACACAACGGCCAAAAAACAGCTGTTAGACGAGGCCAACCTCAGCCTTGATATTGTCATCGATACAACGGGAATGCCCGCCGTTATGGAAGAAGGAATCGAATTGCTTGGCATTGGTGGCATTAGCATCTGGATAGGTGCGGTTTTCAATCAGGAGGCAACGCCAATTAACGCAGAAAAAATAGTGAGAAAATTACTGACTATTCGCGGCTTACACAACTACACCCCTCAAGATCTCTCAACCGCCATTGATTTTTTAACCCAAAACCACCAGCGCTTTCCTTTTGACAAACTCGTAAGCGCTCAATACCACCTAAGTGAACTTGCTTCCGCCTTTGATACAGCCAACTCCGGACAGCACTTTCGAGTGGGTATTAGCCCCTCCTCTTCAAACTAATCCGCAATAAATACAACAGTAGCAAACCCAAGTAGGCTACTGTTTTTTTTAGCTCTTCTTCTTTTCTATGCGCAAGCAAGTCTATCGCATTTCCCCAGTACAAAACTTTATCCAATAAAAAAGACCTGATTGCAACAATCAGGTCTTTTTATTCGCTTAAATAAAAGAATTACAATTCCCACTTCAGTCCAAGCATTCCTTTTGCACCGTAGTACTCTACTTGCAACGGACGACTTGAATCTCCGTAGTAATATTCTAATTTTGAATTCAACAAATTATTAGCCTCGATAAAAAGCGTAAAGTTTTTGTTGATTTTATAGGTAATATTGGCGTCTAAACTCGCGTAATCTCCATAGTACACATCATCTCTAGACAAGCCACTTGCTCCGTGTTCTGTGATGTACTTTCCTTTGAAGTTATAAGCAATACGCGCATTAAATCCTCCTTTTTCGTAATATAGCTGAGCGTTAAATAAATGCTTCGCTTGACGAGGTAAAGAAGTTACCCCTGCTCGTGAAGGGATTTTCATCTCAGATTTGGTAAAGGTATAGTTGGCTTGCATTCCGAATCCACTGAAGAACCCAGGTAAAAAGTCGAATTTCTTGTTTCCGCTAATTTCCGCTCCCATCAACCAAGCATTGTCACCATTTCGCGGTTGTGCCATTTCTACACCACTGATGCCATTATACGTCCCCTGTTCTGCATTGACAAAAATAGGATCTGTAATTTGCTTGTAGAATACCCCTGCTGAAATAACGTCTAAATCGCCAAAGTAATGATCAGCCATTAAGTCGAAATTATAAGCATAGGTAGGATTAACCGATGGATTTCCACCTACATATTGATTGTCTGCTGCTAAATACGTTCCCCAGGTGCCAAATATCCGAAATCAGGACGAGTAAAGGTTCTAGTCATTGCAAAACGCACATTGGTATTGTCGTCTACTGTATACTTCAAATGCAACATCGGCAATAGAGACAAGTAGCTCTTTGTATCTTTTACTTTGGTCAGCTTCCCTTCGGTCTCACCTTCCTCTTGTTGATAGTTATACCCGTTAATTGTCGTGTTGGTATGTGTTGCGCGCAACCCTCCTAAAAAGGTCAACTGATCGTTGATTTGATAGGTTAGCATTCCATAAACCGAGGAGTGTTGTTCGCGTACTTTAAAGTTACGCCCCAAACCGCGACCCTCAGCTAGGATTTCTGAATCCCCTTTCAATAAAGTCAAATCTCCGTTAAAAAAGTGGTTGAAATAAAAGTCTTTCATTCCTTCTTTCGACAATACAGGACCAAAACTAGTTCCAATATTCGTATCTAGCGGTTTTAAATAGTCCGTACCTCCTGGCTGTCCCACCAAGTAAGGCTGTTGATCTGCCAATACAGGTGTTGGTCCAGCACCTGTCCAACCGTAAAACTCATCCGAAAATACAGCTGATCGCTCTTTATCGACGAATTTAGCTCCAAATTTCCACTTGAAATCACTAGATGGCTCCCATTCGTAATTGGCTGAAGCCACAATATTATCGCGCTCTTTCACTCCTACTTTGTACAGCTGCAAGTTCGTGAACTTCATTTTCTTTGGATCGTCAACATAATTAGCATCGCTTAAATAATCAAAGATATTCCCTGTGTTTAAAGCCCCTTGATCAGCCTGCCAATAGGCGCGCATGCCATTGCCTCTATCTTCTAATAGATCAGCATTAAACGGCACATTATCCTGTGTGTACATCATAGACAAATAGCTGTGATTTGCTTTGTCAGGAATATTGCCGTAATAAAACTCCGTTCTATAATGCCCCAAGCTCCAATCCAAGGTTCCTTTAGACAAATGGTGCTCTCCACCTACTTCTCCACCATAAAAATCAAAGTTCAAATCATTGACGATGTTTTGTAATTCAATACGCCCAGTATTCGTAGCCGCATTAAATTTATCAAATCGAATACGTCTCTTATAGTGCAACTCCTTGTCTAATAGCTTTCCGTAATTTAAACGAGCGAATAGCTTGGATTGATCACTTACTTGGTACTCCACTCCTGTATTTAAACCCGTTGTTTGACGTTCACCTGTATAATTGCGCAATTCAAGTCGATATACCCCTTCATCTCCCGAGCGTCTTGCTTCGTAATTGTCTGTAGCCCAGTTTCTATTCCACTGCGACAGGTTAACAATATAGCCCAATTTGCCGTTTTTAGAGCGATCACCAACAGTAAAACTACCGCTGTACACACCTTTATCCGACAATTGATTATAGCCCATTCCCAAAGAAGCATTCAAGGTAAATCCGGCAGGAGCCGTTTTAGTGATAAAGTTTACACTACCCCCCAAAGCATCACCGTCAATATCTGGCGTTAAGGCTTTAAAAACCTCTACATATCCAATAATTTCCGTAGGAAAAAAGTCGAAAGCAGTAGCTCTACTCGCTCCTTCATCTGCTGCAGTTGGCAGTCGATGTCCATTCATCGTCGTCGAGTTCCATTCAGCAGGTAAACCGCGAACCGCCACATAACGTCCTTCCCCTTGATCGCGCTCAATCGATACTCCAGGTATACGCTGTACAGTTTCTGCAGCATTTCGATCCGGCAATTTACCAATACCATCCGATGCTACTACATTAACCATACTAATGGAGTTCTTTTGCATATTAATCGCCTTAGCTTCGCTCAATCGCTTTGAAGAAGTAATGACAATTTCATCTAAATTACCACTCGCAGCACTCATTTGAAACGTGTAGTTTTCTGTTTTGGTCAGATCAACTAATTCGCGCTTATCACTATAGCTAAAGTAGCTCAATTGCACTTCGTACTCTTGGGCTGTTAGCGCATTAAATATAAAATAACCATGTAAGTCTGTCGAGGTATGCTTGTTCTCGCCAACTAAAGAAACAACAACACCAGGCAAGGGCTCTGTTCCATCTAATACTCTTCCTTTTAGCACTTTGTTTTGAGCAAGTACCGATACAGCACTCAAAAAGAAAAGTAGACATAGGGTAAACTTTGAATTCATATTACAGTTTTTTATTACGTAGATTACACTACAAAACTGAAAATATTTTTTACTATTTGTAAACATTTTATGTTAACAAAATTTTATATATACATTATCCAAACCGACTAAAACCTCCTTTAACCCAATTTAATATTATCAAATCATTACCAAACCATTAATTTAACCACTTAATACGTAGAAGCTAAATATTACCCTAAGTAAAACAAAACCCAACCATTCAAAATGTTTACTATAAGTAAAAACAACAGCATTATTTATACCGATTTTATCCCCTGCCGCTTTCGCTGCCTTGGCATGCGGGCAAAACAAAAAAAACTGCTTGGATTAAACCCAAACAGTTTTTATATTTCTCACTAGTAGCCCAGCCTTACTACTCACTTATGTAGTTTAGCCTCACTAGTCTTATTCGTCTTCCATTTTTACCTTAATCGGTAAATTAGGGTTAACCACGGATCTACACTTTCGAGCTTGTACCGTAAACTTAGTAGGTCTAGAACGATACACATGTTCGTGAAAAGGTCCATTATCCCCACTATCTTTACTGTGAGCCGAATAGTAGACTGTATAATCCCCTTCGGGTAAGTCGTCCGTTAGCGGGACAAAAGAAAAATAATGTGTATCAGAACCATTTCGAAGCGCAAACTCCCATATTCCTACGTTGGGAACTTCATATTCTTTAATGTAAAAGTTGCCATCTTGGTACTCCGCAGTGGTAATGTCGAATCCATTCTCATCCTCAAAGCGAAAGGACGTAAAATCAACATTTCCATTTCCTAAACTATAGGAGGGATTATCAACCGTACCGACGTAAAACTTATCATTGATAAACATGGACTGTGTACTGATATAAACAGTTTTATCATCGTGGTCGGTTAAACACATGACCATAACTTGATCCTCAGTTTCAGGGGCATAAGGCAAATTAATCTTGACTTCTTTAATAATATGGGTTTGGGTAGCCCCCCCTGTTCCTGCAGCGAATCCCACTCTAAAATCATCGGGTACCCTCGTTTCAAAGGTATAGACATTGCCATCAACGTCTCGCGTTTTAAAGCTATTAGGGTAAATAAAGTCAGTAAACGGTTTTTTAAATCTCACTCTACTTTCATCTTCAGCCAAAACAGTAACTTTCATTCCTCCATTGCCATTGTCAATTGGAAGAAGGGTCGCTGTCACTGTATTGTATCCTAAATTATAGCCGTAATTCGACGTTCGCAACGAGTATAGTCCGCTAGGACTACTATAACTACTTGTTTCATAGTCGCCCGTATCATAATCCAACCAAAGCCTAGCTACCCCAGGGGAGTTTTCATTTCCATAAGCCATTTGCTCACTAGCTAATACGGGATATCCTTTATAGCGGTCATTTTTGTATTGGCCTCCCCTTAAGGTGATGTGATCTTCTATGTATTTATAGTCCAATCCATAGGCACCCTCTCTTCGCTCCGAAGGATTGGTAGAACGCGATTTGTAACTCCCAAATACATCCAACCCGATTCCCAAATATGCACCATTCACACCAGGTTCATTAGTCCCAAAACCACTTGCTTTGTTTTTATTGGCGTAACCTAAACTTGCACCTGGTGCACCGATTTCAAATTCCTTGTCTGCATCAAACAAAAACAAACTCATTCCATCTCCATACCTACTTGAATATTGCTTTCCATCATACATGGCGTATGTAAACTCAACTATAATTCCAAAATTAGACGGGAAATCTACATCTTTGAGGTAAAATCCACTGAAGGCAAATTCCGTATCCCCTTCGGTTAATACGATTCCCTCCTCTGTATAGCGATCACTGCCCGTTGGGGAAGTTGACGTAATATGTTCGCCAATTCCCTCTGGTTGAGAAGTTCCTGTTAGCGATATATAGTAAGGGAAAGGTCGATCTTGTACTTGCGACCATCCCAGTTGAACATATAAAAACGCGAGTAGTACACCCAGTATCTTTTTTCTGTTATTCTTGCTCATAAAAAATTGCTGTTTTCCATTTTCTAATCATGCCTCAATGCGTAAAAAAACAACCTGTCTTACGGGGTAAGACAGGATATGCTTTACTCTTCTCTCAGCTTCATCACTACGTTAAAATAAGTTCGCGCCGAAATGGTAGGATTTTGTACAACTTTATACTCTAATACCCCCGCTTCGCTAATGGAAACATCTTCAAATACATCATCATCATAGTATACCACAAAATAATCCAATTCATTTTCTTCATATACGGATAAGGAAGCTCCTGATCTAGAACTGATTGCATAAGTAAATTGACTTTCGTAAATCTCGTACACATTTTTTCTTCCCGTTCTACCTGGTTCGATGTCGACAACGAAACTAGGTGCATAGAAGAATCCGGCACCGCCACCACCTTTTGCTGGTTTGAAAGAAGCACCGCCTGATCCATCTGCTGTTAACACATAGCCCTCTTCTGCTGTTTCTCCATCTTCATTGGTAGAACTGATTTTCTCTTCTGAAACTCCGCCGTCTTTAATTACGTCTCCGTGCACAGCTTCCCCTTTTAATTGATCGTATCCAACTGCATCATTTTTAAGCTCATCTGTTCCGATAGCCTCATATGCAATATACTTTGATTCAATGGATCCGAGTTTGATTTTCAATTGCATATCGCGCAACACCGCATCATCTCCATCGACTACATCAATTACATCATCTCCTACTATATCTCCTGTTGATACTTCCGGTTCTGCTGGCGCATTATACGCAACACTTCCATCAGACTGAACTGTTAAGACATATCCACTGCGTTCTCCCGCTGCGCTAATCTTCTCTACAGTTACTGCTCCATCTTCTATGTGATCTGTTTCTACAGCTCCATCCATTATTTTATTTGCTGAAATGGAATTGTTTGCAATTTTTGCATTGGTCACTGCGTTAGAGGCAAGTACTCTGCTGTTCACCGCTTGATCCCTTAAGTTTGTTTCTCCTACGACCTTCTCAGCCAAGTGTTCATTTTGAACTGCCTCGTTGGCAATCTTGTTGCTTGTTACGGCCGATGTTGCGATTTTTGCACTTGTCACCGCATTCACATCCAAATGATCGGTTTTAATTCCCAACTCCTTCACGGTTACGGTTGCATCTTGCAATAGAGCACCTAATCCATCGGTTACATCAATAGAAGTAGACCCCTTCAATTCTCCTGTTGTGGAAGCACCACCTGCTTGGAAAACAACTCCTCCACGACCATCTGAAGCCAAGACTTGTCCAGCATCAACATTGTTGGCATTCACCTTCGAACTCAACTTTTCGATTGTTACATTTTTATTTGCTAACTTCTTCGTGGTTACCGCATTATTAGCTAGCTGCATTTCTTCAACACCGCTGTCTTTGATATTCACACTCGCATCTCCTAACAAGGCATGGGCAGCACCAGGTCCTGTAATGGTAATTCCCGTACCTCCTGTCAACGCCTTCCCGGCATCTGCTACTATATCAATCATATTTTGAAAGTCAGCACCACCTTGGCCATCGGTAATCAACACCAATCCTTCTTCCGCATCACCTGAACCGATTTTATCCGCTGTCACTGCGCGAGTTCCCAAATGAGTAGTATTAACTCCGCCAGTGGCAATGCCAATATTCAGGCCTTGTAAAGCCGCTTTATTATTAGGAATGTTAAGCGATCCATCCGTAGCGGTAATTGCCTTACCTTGAGTAGATGCTACTAATTCAAGCGATTGAAACTTCGCATTACCCGCACCATCCGCTGTTAAAATTGTACCGCCAGCAACATTTTCATTGTTTACTTTTGAGCTAATTTTATCCTGGGTTACCGCATTGGCTTTTAAGTGTTTAGTACCAATCCCATCAGTCGCTACTGCAATTTTTGTTTCAGTCAATAACGCTTTATTATCCGCTGCTACGGTGATCGATTCATCTGCCAATAAATCTGCACCTTGTCCATCAAAGGCCGCTGTATTCAATTCTTTGAACACCACTGTACCTCCGCTTTGCGCAGTTAATACGCTATTTTCAGCTGCAGAACCAGCACTCATTTTAGTAACTGTAACTGCGGCATCTTGTAGTTTGGCTGTTGAAATTCCGCCATCCTTCACATCAATAGACGTTGGCGCCAACACAACATTTAACCCATCTGTATTATTCGTAAACGCAAGAGCGCTTCCCAATTGAAGGTCTTCCCCTCCTGCTTGAACTGCTTCTTTTGCGGCATAATCAAACCCGCCTTGTCCATCGGTTACTAAGATGCGATCGCGATCGATAACCACTCCATTGTCTTTAGAACTCAATTTACCTCTTGTAATGCTTTGATCAGCAATACTCAAGCGAACGTCTTTTAACAAAGTATTTGTTCCATCGCCTTCAGTCATCTGAATAATGTCATCCGTGGTTAAATTACCTGCTGTATCCGTTACGATATCGCCTAATTCACCCCAAACAACTTCTCCATCTCCTCTAGTGACTAATACACTTGCTGCATCAACCCCTACGGCTGAAATTTTATCTACTGATACTGCTTTTTCAGCTAATTGTGCGTTTTGAACTGCACCATCTGCTAATTGAGTAGTCGTAATGCCTTGGTCCTTAATTCCCAACTTTACATTGGCAAGTACACTAGCTGCTCCATTTTCAACAGTAACAACCCCATCGGTTGTAATGGAACCTTTATTGGTTATCACAGCAGCAGTTAGCGGTTCATAGCTAACGCTTACTCCATTAGATCCTACTGTGGCTACTGCTCCTGGGCTAGCATTGCCAGCGTTTAATTTATCCGCTTTGATCGAGGTATCATTAATACTCAATGTAACATCAGCAAGTACTTTATCTACCCCCTGATCAGAAACAGCAATAATCTCATCCGTACTAATGTTTCCTTTTTCAGTGAGCATTGTAGCAGAAAACGCTTGGTAACGTACGGCTCCTGTTGCATCAGCAACTGCAATTCTATTGTCGCTACCCTCAGCTGCTGTCAGTTTAGTCGCTTCAATAGTTGCATCAGCTAGGTTTACATTTCTAACCGCACCCGCTGCAATATGATTGCCTTTTACTCCTCCTTGTTTTAGGGTAAGTACTACCTTTTTCTCTGCATCGCCAAAGAGTACATTTTCACCCCCTGCTACTGCAATGGATTCAGATCCTTCCAAATCACCGTGCATAACAGAAGATATGGCGTCATCGGCGGCAAGGAAAACGGCATTTCCAGACCCATCAGCAGTTAATACTGCCCCTAGTTCTACATTGGCTGTGCTAATTTTATCTGCTGTTACCGCATGACTGTGAAGGTGCTCGTTTTGTATTCCTTCTTCTTTTACTTTAATCAAAATAGGTTGCAAGACAGCTTTAGAGGCATCGCCTTCCAATGCCAAAGCAGCATCAACCGTTAAGGGGTGTCCTTCTACCACAGCAGACATCGGTTGGTACTTGACAGAACCATCGGTTTGCACAACGGGCACAAAGTTCGCTTTCCCTTCACCTGCAAATAACTTATCTTCTGTAATCGACTGATTCTTAATCTTAGCCGTGGTAATCCCTTGATCTACTAAGGATAGTGTCATCGGTGTCAAAGTAGCTTTCTCTCCGCCCACTACGTTTATCGCAGCGTCAGCTGTTACTGCCTTTCCTTGTGCCGCTACTGTATTGTAAATATCATTTTGAACCGTTGTTTCACTTAAAATTTCTGTGATATTTTCAATTACCGTTCCCGCTATATCAATCTTAGCCAATGGCGTATCTCCACTTTTATCGTAAAACTCAAATGTACCAGGGGTCACTTCCTCAATGTGAAGGGTATTGGCATCAAACGTTATGCCCGCACCCGTTACTTCACCTAAGCTATTGACATCATTTTCATTAAAATACGTAAATGTACCATCCTGGTTGTCTTGTAAAAGCGTTACCTTTTCTTGGGTTTTTACAATCTCTCCAATAATTTCATGATTGGCATCCACCCACTCTGCTTTTCCTGCCGCATTGGTAATTAAAAGCTGTTTAGCTACCCCGCCTTTAATCTTTTGCGCTGTAACAGCTTCATTTGCAATACTTAGATCTACAGCTGTAAAAACAGCATCAGCAACACTTGCTTGTCCATTGATTAATATGCCTGTTCCCGATAAAGGGGCTTTGTCAATTTCCAATTGCTCTAACACTTCAATCTTTTGATTGATTTGGGTGATTGCTTCTTCCACATTGGTATAGCCAACTACGGAATTATCTTGGAAAATAATGGCATTTGCACGTGTGTTCACCGTAGCTAATGGCGTATCACTCGCTTTATCTTTAAAGATAAATATACCTGGGGAAGTGGTATCAATCGCTAGTGTATTGGCGTCGAAATTAACCCCAACAGCACCAGGTTTGATGTTGCCGTGTTTGTCTACTTGTTGTTCGTTAAAATACGTAAAGGTACCATCTTGGTTATCTTGTAAAATAGTATTCGTCTCGTGAGAAGCGATAATCAATTGAAGAATTTGATCATTGGCATCCAACCAGGCTACCGATCCACTTTCATTTGTTCCGAGTATTTTACCAGGTCCATCTCCACTTAACTTCGCTGTCGTAACGGCATTATCTTGGATTTTGGCCGTAGAAACTGCATTTGTGGCTAATTTAGCTTCTGTAATACTGCTGTTTTTTACATCTAGCGTTACATCGGCTAAGGCCGCATGCTCTCCACCCGTTACCTCAATGGTAGCAGCCCCTGTAATTGCTTTACCACTATCGCCAATAACACTTCCCAACGACTGAAACTCCGCACCGCCATCTACTGTTGAGGTCAATACAAGTCCCGCTCCTTTTTCCGTGCTAATTTTATCTTCGGTTACCGCTCCAGGAGCAAGGTGTGCACTTTTAATTCCTCCTTGTGCCACCGTCAGGTTTAACGGCTGTAAGGCCGCTTTATTTCCTGCGGGAACAGCAATAGATTGATCTGAAGAGGAAACCGCTTGTCCAGCAGTTTGCGCCACATCACCTAAGGTTTTAAAGGTAGCATTACCCGATCCATCCGCAGTTAATACCGTTCCACCTGCTGCCGTTTGCGCATCAATCTTATCCGTTGTAACTGCCTTGGTTGCTAGATGTGAGTTGCCTACTCCTGCTGGAGCAATGCCTATGGTAACTTCATTCAACACCGCTTTATTATCTTGCGGAATTGACAAAGAGCCATCCGATTTTAAATCAGCTTCTGTTCCTTCAAAAGCGGTTGGATTAATCTTTTTATAGGTTACATTTCCTAAACCATCGGCTGTTAATACGGCGTTTTCTTCTGCACCTTCCGCTGATATTTTCTGTGGCGTAACAGCGGCATCAGCTAATTTAGCTTCGGTAATACCGCCTGCCTTAATGCCTATTTTTGTGTCAGCCAAAACAGCCGAAACACCGTTTCCTGTGAGAAACTCTAACGAATTATCTAGAGTTAAATCTTCTCCTGCTTGTACAATCGTCTCGCGAGCGACATAGGTGAATCCTCCCGTTGCATCAGTAATCATCACCATGCCTTCTGTTGAACCCGCACTGCTTAATTTGCCAATTTCTATGGTTTTATCCGCTAGTTCACTATTGGTAATGCTCTCCGCTTTAATTCCCAATTTCACATTGTATAGCAAGGAATTTACTCCATCGCCATCTTGAATTTCAACAATGCCATCTGTGGTTAAATTCCCCGCGGTATCAGTTACGATATCACCGAGTTCGCCCCATTTTACTTCACCCGCATCATCTGTAACCAAGACGCGCTTATCCAAGGCAGGTCCAGCCACTAATTTCTCAATTTCAATGGTTTTATCTGCGAGTTGAACCCCTGTAATTCCTCCATCGGCAATTGTTAAATGTACATCGTCTAAAACTTTACCTACTCCGTTATCTACAACGATAATATTGTCGGTAGTAATATCTCCTTTTGCCGTAATTGCACTAGCTTCCAACGGTTTATAACTAACTGTACCGTCGGCATTTGCTGTTGCTACTGCACCTGCTGCTGCACCTGTTGCGTCCAACTTACGAGCGTCAATTCCTTTCTCAGCAATCCCTATGGTAAAATCTTCTAATACTTTTCCAACGCCGTCGTCTACAGTTACAGAACCATCGGTTGAAACTGTACCGCGATCGGTAATAATGGTCGACGTCAGTGGTAAATAGCTCACCGTACCATCGGCATTGACCGTAGCCACATGACCGGCTTCTTCAGCCTTGGCTTTTAATTTTACTGCGGACACCGCTTGATCAGCAAGATTGTCTTCTTTTACTGCTTTTACTCCAATGTGTTTGCTTGCAATTCCTCTTTCATTAATACCAATGGTCACTTTTTTAGAAGTATCCCCAAATAAAACATTTTCTCCGCCTCCTGTTATAAGAACAACACCAGCTTCACCAGCTAAATCTCCTTGCATCGCAGGACTCACCGCATTTTTAGGTGTTTCAAACGAGGCATTGCCCAAGCCATCTGCTGTTAGAATAGCATCTGGTTCAGCGCCTACGGCATTGATCTTCGCCGGCGTTACAGCGGCATCAGCAAGATGATCTGTTTTAATTCCGCCTTGTTGTACATTTACAATAACTTCTTTTAACACTGCTTTATCGCCTCCTGTAATGGCAATGGAATGATCAGTACTCTGCATTTTCTTTCCTTTGGCCGCTACCGTTGCAAAAATTTGATTCTGCACTTCTTCCTCATTGAGGATATTGGTAATCTGCTCCGTCACCGTTCCACCTACATCAATCGTAGCAATCGGATCATCTTGAGACAAGTCATAAAAGGCAAATACACCTGTTGGAGCCCCTGTTTGTGGATCATTCAGCTCTTGTACGCTCAGCGTATTGGCATTAAATGTCGTCCCTACAGCCGATGGCTTTCTAACGCCATTGGCGTCATAATCTCCCTCATTAAAATAGGTAAAGGTTCCATCCTGATTGTCAATCAACTCAGTAATCGCCTGATTCAACGACAAGATTTCCTTGATCTCATCATCAGAAGCACTCATCCATTGTGCTACTCCATCTGCTGAAGTAACTAACAATTGACCGCGTACACCACCTAAAATTTTATCGGTTGTTACCGCTTTAGGCGCAAGTGCCGCAGTGGACACTCCTTCCTCTTCAATGCTTAACATTAAGGTATTTAAAACAGCTTTATCCCCATCACCCCCCTATCTTAATAGACGAATCAGGTGAACTAACGGCTTTTCCTTGTGCTGCTACTGCATGGTAAATGTCGTTTTGAACCGTGGTATCGTTCAAAATTTCTGTAATATTCTCAATGACACTCCCCGCTACATCGATTGTTGCAATCGGCGTTGTATCACTTGTTTTATCGTAAAATGCATAAGCATTATCCGTTGTTTTTTCAATGCGCAGTGTATTGGCATCAAACTTCACACCTGTTCCTGCAATGGGATTGCCGTTGGCGTCAATTTCCTTTTCGTTATAATAGGTAAAAGTACCATCGCCAGCATCCACGAGTAGGGTTACTTTTTCGTTGAACTCAAAAGCATCTTGAATCACCTCATCTGAGGCATCTACCCATTTTACTACTCCGGTTGCATCCGTTACCAACAATTGTTTGGCTCCACCTGCTGCAATCTTTGCCGTGGTAATTCCACCTGCTGCAACAGAAATTTGCATAGGGTTTAACACCGCTTGATCTCCATTGTCAACCACTATTGAGCCATCAGCCGCAGTCGCTGCTTTTCCTTGGGCGGCTACCGCATGATAAATGTCGTTTTGAACCGTGGTATCATTTAATATTTCCGTGATGTTTTCAATCACTGTTCCTGCAATATTAATGGTTGCCAAGGGCAGTCCTGTTGAGGCATAGGTGCCATCCGTAAATACATAGGTACCATTGGGTTGCTCGGTAATGGTCAGCGTATTTGCGTCAATAAGAATTTCATTGGCTTTAATAGGAGCCCCAGTAGCGTCAATGCTGTTTTCGTTATAATACGAATAGGTTCCATCGCCGTTGTTTTCAATAAGCGTAACAACTTCGTTTTGTTTGACTACTTCTTGAATGATAGAATCTGTAGCTGGTACCCATTGGGCTTGCCCTTCTTTGGTAACTAAAATTTGCTTATTTGCTCCAGGTGCAATTTTTGCTAAGGTAACTGCCTTGTTTTTTATTTTATGAGCGGTTACCGCACCCTCTGCAATTTTGGATTCTGTAACAGCTTCATTCGCTATACTCAAGGTAAGTTCTTGCAATACCGCATCATCAACCTGTAATTGTTCGTTAATTAAGATACCCGCTCCTTTGATAGGCGATAAATTTCCCTGTGCGCGTTCCACTTTGGCGATAAGATTATTCACCACATCTTGCAAGTTGTCTCCTTCTATAGTCGCTGAACTATTTTCAAATACAATGGCTTTCGCACGAGTGTTAATAGTCATCAAAGGGTTTTGCAACGAAGTCGTACCATCGTAAAAATCGTAAATCCCCTTGCCTTCAGCTCCTGTTCTTTCTTTGATGTTTAACGTATTGGCATCAAACTTCACACCTGTTCCTGCAATGGGATTGCCGTTGGCGTCAATTTCCTTTTCGTTATAATAGGTAAAAGTACCATCTCGTCCATCGACAACTAGGGTTACTTTTTCGTTAAATTCAAAGGCTTCTTGAATAACCTCATCTGAGGCATCTACCCATTTGACTACTCCGGTAGCATCAGTCACCAACAATTGTTTGGCATCGCCTGCTGCAATCTTTTCCGTGGTAATTCCACCTGCTGCAACAGAAATTTGCATGGCGTTTAACACCGCTTGGTCTCCATTGTCAATAGCAATAGAACCATCAGCTGCAGTTGCCGCTTTTCCTTGGGCTGCTACCGTATGGTAAATGTCGTTTTGAACCGTAGTATCGTTCAAAATTTCCGTAATATTCTCAATGACACTCCCCGCTACGTCAATTGTTGCAATCGGCGTTGTATCACTGGTTTTATCGTAAAAGGCATAAGCGTTATCCGCTGTTTTTTCAATGCGCAGTGTATTGGCGTCAAACTTCACACCTGTTCCTGCCATGGGATTGCCGTTGGCGTCAATTTCCTTTTCGTTATAATAGGTAAAGGTTCCATCTCCAGCATCCACGAGTAGAGTTACTTTTTCGTTGAACTCAAAAGCTTCTTGAATAATATCGTCCGAAGCATCTACCCATTTGACAACTCCAGTTGCATCAGTCACCAACAATTGTTTGGCTCCCCCTGCTGCAATCTTTGCCGTGGTAATCCCACCAGGTGCAACAGAAATTTGCATGGCGTTTAACACCGCTTGGTCCCCATTGTCAATAGCAATAGAACCATCAGCTGCAGTTGCCGCTTTTCCTTGGGCTGCTACCGTATGGTAAATGTCGTTTTGAACCGTAGTATCGTTCAAAATTTCCGTAATATTCTCAATGACACTCCCCGCTACGTCAATTGTTGCAATCGGCGTTGTATCACTGGTTTTATCGTAAAAGGCATAAGCGTTATCCGCTGTTTTTTCAATGCGCAGTGTATTGGCGTCAAACTTCACACCTGTTCCTGCCATGGGATTGCCGTTGGCGTCAATTTCCTTTTCGTTATAATAGGTAAAGGTTCCATCGCCAGCATCCACGAGTAGGGTTACTTTTTCGTTGAACTCAAAAGCTTCCTGGATAACCTCATCTGAGGCATCTACCCATTTGACAACTCCGGTTGCATCAGTCACCAACAATTGTTTGGCTCCACCTGCTGCGATCTTTGCCGTTGTAATACTATTGTTGTTTATACTCAGTGCTGTTGTAGTTAATACAGCGCCATCTCCACCCGTTACCGCAATCATACTATCGCCTGTTAAATCCTTAGCATTTAGCGATATGGCCTGTATAATTTCATTTTTAACGCTATTGTCTTGTAGAATTTGGGTGATATTTTGAATCACATCTGCAGCAATATCAATGGTAGTCTGCGTTTGGTCTTCTGACGTATAGGTGTATGTTCCATCAGCATTCGACTCTAAAGTAGTCAATACATTCACCTCATGTAAAGGCACGGATACTACTCTGTTTTTACTGTCTCGTAAAAATAGAGTTTGATTGTTGGGATCAACAGCCAACTCTTCATTTTGAGCCACGTCTTCTAAGAAATCATCCGTTGAGCTAATCAAGCGAACCCAACGCGAATCAAACCAAAAATAATACCCCGGTTTTAGCTCGCTATTATCTGTTGTGTTAAACACTAACAAACTAGAAGGTGCTTTTCCTCCTGAGATAATCGAACTAGTAGCAGTAGACTCTAAGGGAATTCTCGGTATTAATACCCCCTTAAACGTGCCTGCTTTTGCTTCCACATCTAAAAGTGCAGCGGGATTTGGATTGGTCGTTCCAATCCCAACTTGCGCAAATGTGAACCCTGACATCATTAATAATGCAACTGAAAGTACATTTCTTTTCATAAACAACTATTTATTTCAATTATACTACTTAACAAAATTTTTTAACTATTTTGTACTTTTCAATAAGTAACAAATACAATGCCACATATTAAAAAATCAAATAAAATACCCTACACAAATCAATACTCCATCAATAAATCTATGTTTTTTAACCCCATACATGATTTATTTTAAGACCTATCGATCTTTACAAAATACAAATACTTTTAAATTTAAGATAAATATATGCATTTTACATCGTATTTTATAGATTGATAAAAAATAATTACAATTAACACAAAATCTACGCTCGTATTTTTGATAAAAATGTACCTTTTATAATTCTTAAATTATCATTAATATCTATTTTTTATTATGGTAAATAAATCATAATTACATGTAAAAAATACAATAATCAAAAACACCATACGTTAGCCCTGTTATTTCTAATAATTTAACTAAACAAACGCTTGGCTCACGCAAAAAAGAAAGTTACTCCTGTCTTGTAGTTTGTGCTTGTTGCTTTGAAATCTTTGCATTTCTTCCCCCAAGAACAACTAAATCCTCCCTGTTAACCATCCGGAATAATACAAGGCACATATGCGTTCAAAAAAATGTTCGCCTCAAGTCACAAAAAAAGGGATTCCATGTTGAATCCTTGCTAAATAAATCTTTTCGCCCTCATTCGATATAAGCGTAGGCCGGAGAATAAAAACCTCAGTTCTAGTTCATTTGTTCAATCTTCTTATGCTGAATCTAACTTTTTAATTAGCGCAATAAAGCTATTGGATTTTGTTTTACTCAAAATATTTTTTCGATGAGTCAGTACTGTATTAATACTAAGGTGTAAAATTTCGGATACTTCCTTACTGGTTAATCCCTCCTTAATCAGTTGAATAATCTCCTGCTCTCGGGTTGTTAAATTAAATCGATTGGTCAAATCGAGGTAAACGCCTAACTCTTTATCGAAAATTGTATAGTCTGTTTTCCTACATACGTCCGTTGAGGGGTCCATGACTTTATGTGTGACTAAAGATTTACACCAGTATCCATCTGCATTTACCTCCAACGCCTGATATTCTTGTCGGATTAACATATAAGTCCCATCAGCTTTTCTCAGCCTATAGCTATATTTAAAAACATAGCGAAAGAGTTCTTCATAGCGCAATTTGTTAGTAAACTCTTGCCCTTGCATTTCCATTTCTAGAAAATAACTTTGATCATCAGGATGCATCCAACTGATAAACATTTCAGTAGTAACACTGCTCATCTGATATCCCGTTGTTACCGCAAATGCAGCACTGATAAAGGGAATAATATTGTCTACGTTATCGTAAATAAAATAGTAGGACGTCCTTGCATCGGATGACGAGTCAGCGGTATTGATCTTGACATTTTCTTTGTTTAAAAAATCTAACCAATCTTTGTAAGGTAAGGTGTTCATGCTGTCCATGCTGTGTTGTGTTTAAAAGTAAGCCTCGTAGATTTGTACCTGTTCGACATTGTGGATATCTTCTGCTCCTACCACCTGAAATGATCTAAGCGTGTATCTTGCGTTTTGCGAATAAGCATAGCCATTGCTTAACCAACAGCAATCCCATATCGATCAGTTACATAAACTATACGCAGTAAATATAAAACAAATAAACTGCTTAAAAATCACCTATTTGCAGTATATACGCCCCAAAAAAAACTTAGTTGAACACAGGGCTCACTGAAAAATCTAGGAGGAGGCGAAAAATTAAAGAAATAAAAACACGGCCAAACAGCGAACGAACGAATATCACTTTCAAAAAAGGGAGTAAAAGTAAAACCTAGCTGTTTTAGGAAGCACTTAGGGTCAAAATCACTCAAAAGTGCCAAAAAAATGTTCGCCTCAAGTCACAAAAAAAGGGATTCCATGTTGAATCCCTGCTAAATAAATCTTTTCGCCCTCATTCGATATAAGCGTAGGCCGGAGAATAAAAACCTCAGTTCTAGTTCATTTGTTCAATCTTCTTATGCTGAATCTAACTTTTTAATTAGCGCAATAAAGCTATTGGATTTTGTTTTACTCAAAATATTTTTTCGATGAGTCAGTACTGTATTAACGTGGGTACTATATAAGAAAAGCCCAAAAAGAGTATAAAAAAGAGATAGAATTACTTGAGTTCGATACAAGAAAAGACAAAAAAAGCTATAAAAAAAGAGATAGGATTAGTATATTTAAGGTTCTGAATCACAAATATTTAACTAAAACTATCTCTATGTTATCTACAGACAAAATTACTGAAATTTATTATGAAGTTGATGATTTTTTTAAAGCATATTCAAATGTTTTGCAATCTCATAGTATTGAAGCAGATAGTACAAAGAAAAAACGCTCAATCGAATTTGCCATGGTATTACTGAACCATATTTCGATGCAAGAGATGTTCCTTTAGAAGCTCCCTTCGCTTGAAATGGTTTACTTAATAAACCTTGATTATCAATTGCGGCAGCAAGAAAAACAATATCTTTAATGCCAAATTGTTCTGCTGCTTGATCTATAAGAATAGCCCCATATAATTCTCCCTTATTTTCATATGTCTATCCATTATATTTATAAGGTCGATCATCAATATCATAAAAAGGATTCTTACTTGTAGTCTCTTTATTATCGAATGCCATTGTGATTTTTATGCGCTGCATGATCTAACAAACTTACATAAAAGGCAGTTGCAGCTCCTTCCCAGAAATTACCTCCTGTTAATACGGATACTCCTCCACCACGAACCTACTTATTACTCCAAATATAGCGGTTTTCGCAAAAACGAATTTCTTTTCAAATACTTCTTATCTAGTAAATACTGAAGGTTAGCCTAGCCTGTTACAAAAGTTGAACGAATTAATGCATTAAGTTTATTAAATGTGTGTGTTTAAACAAAAAAAGCAGTAGAAAATAGATCTACTGCTTTTCTAAATCTATTACTTTTTAAATTATTTTTTTAAACTTCCCTGTATATACCTTGATAAATTAAATTCTTTACAAGAATAAAATATTATATGGAATTCTTATAACAATGTAATGTACTATTCTTGTACAACTATTATTTGTTAATTAATTGACCATTTTAATTCTAATCTCCGTAATTGATTTCAACTACAATACTATCTTTTTTAGTAAATACTATTTTATAATCATCAGATGCCGAACTAGGAGATTCGTAATTTTGAATAAATAAAGAATCATTCCAAAAAGCATTTTCAACTTTTAGTGGTTTATTATTCATAATACTATTTACCTCTCTATAGTGCATTCCTATCTTAACTTTCACTAAATCATTGTAATTTTGAACTACTTTACTACAATTAAAAAAAAGTCCAAATACAATAATAAAAATATATTTTCTTTGTTTCATTCTCTATTTTTTACCAGTGCTAAATAGCACTTTATAATATACATCTATAAACCTTTTAAAATCATAAGCAAAACTAGATGAAGACCAATTACCAGAATGACGCATTTGGTAATAATAAGCTCCTACTCGATTTGAATAATAATCTTGTGGATCAAAAGCACTAGCTCGTGTTGAAGAATGAATATTCTGAATATGCTCGATTAAATTACCGACACTTTCACCATAACCATACCCTACTATTACTACATGTCTCATGTCCATTACCTTTCCATCCGGAGCTTGGACGTACCTCCATTCTGCTTTTGGTCCTAATGGTTGACCTTGTTTCCATCCTGCTTCAGTAGCTATCTCTTTCCAAGACATATCTTTATATCTCTCAGCCCACTCCTCTAAAGAATGTTTTACATTTGAAGAATGCTTTTTTAACGGATCTTCTTGATCTCCACCATCCGCTGTCATTTTATGCGCTGAATGATTTAACAAACTCACATAAAAGGCAGTTGCAGCTCCCTCCCAGAAATTACCTCCTGTTAATACGGATACTCCACCGCCACTAACGGTAGAAAAAGAAACCATAGCTACAGAATTATCTCCTAAACTACCGCCGTATTCCATAAACCCAAAAGACAGCATACTACTTACTGCCGCTGATGCAAAGGAAGATCCAAATTTACCACCTTGAAGAGCCGATATCGCTCCTTGACTTATTCCATGGGCTATTGCTTGTCCTACGGCTTGTTGTACGGTAACTATTGTACTTGCTCCTTGAGCAACCTGAAATAATTGTCCAACACCAAAACTAACGGCTCCACTGACTGCTCCAAATATAGCGCTTTTTGTAAAACCTCCTGCAGTGAAAGGCACATCTGCTAAAAGAGCGGTCATCGTATAAGTTGTCATAGCGACAACTGTACCAATAATTACTGCCGCAACAAACGAAATTTCTTCACCACTCGGATCCGTATATTTTAGTGGATTGTTCCATACATACCCATAGCGGTTAAAGTTTTGTGTATTTGAAGGGTCCTGTATATAATTATCAGGAGCCATAAATCTTCTCAACTGTGGGTCATACAAATGACCATTCATTTGAATGATATTGATTCCTTGAAGGTGTTCGTGTCCTGTATAACCTCGATCTGTAAATGTTAATTGATTCAGGACTTGTCCTTGTCCATCCATTATTTTTACAGCAGTTCCCCAAGCGTCAAAATGTCTTTTTTCAACAATGGTTCCTACTTGATTTGTAATAGCGACAATACTAGACAAATAATCTCGGTGAAAATAATAGTATTGTGGAGCGTTAGCTTTGTCTCCTTTTGCTATTACCGTGGCATTATACGCATCCCCATCTACATAATACACATACTCTATATTCTGATTTTTTGTATTGTAGGTTATTTCTATACTACCATCTGAAGAATAATACCTTCTATACAAGCTTTGCTCTTTTGTTGTAGCAACATTACCATAATACATTACGGTTCTATCACCAGCTCCATTGTATTCAAAGTACAAATCTTCTTTATTCTCTTCATGAATAGATACAGGACTTTTTAAAGCATTATACGCTACTTCCAATAAGGGTCTTCCTCCATAGTACGATTTAGCATCTGACGCTAAAGCAATCGTATTTACTTGGTATTTCTTTGTCGCATCATACTCGTAAGCTCCAATCTTGTTAGAAGTAATCCTCCCTTTATTATCATACGCCTGCGTTTCTTGCTGCCTAGATAGTACGTTCGTAAATCCTATTAATCGATCTAATTCATCATAAGTAAACGTTTCGGTAAACCCAAATAAACTATTCGTTCTACTTAAAAGATTACCTCGTTTAGCATCAAAAGTAGTTTGAAGTTCAAAGACTGAAGCTGTGTTAGCACTCTTTTTCACTTTCATACTAACTGGTAGAGAAGTCTTCACATCATAGCTATATACATGCTCTAATCCATTACCTAATTTTACCTGTGCCAAATTCCCTACATCATCAGTGGCCACTTTCTCCGTTAATACCTTATTCGTAGCAAAATCAACTACTCGCCAGTGCTGTCCATTTTTGTACTCGTTCTTAGTTTTATTTGTAAAAACCTTGCCAAAAGCAGCGGTTTTAACCTCTTCCGTTGCACTTCTACCCCATCCATCATAGGTCATTGTTTTAGTAAAAGTTGCAACTGGTGTTTGTTCCACAACCTTTGTTATTTGCAACAACGCATTGTAATCAAAAGTAATGGTTGATACCTTCCCATTGATATTTTCTGTGGTTGTCTTTAGTTGTTGAGTCGTTGGATCATATGTATGTGTACTATCATATTGGGTTAAATCTCCTTCTACTTTTTTGCGAAGTAATTTACCCACTCCATCATACTCTAAGGTTGTTTTTCCTATAACAACTCCATCCATTTTGTGCGATCATTTACTACAAAACGACACGTTTGATATGCTGTATATCAGCAAAAGCAAGGCGGACCTTTTTTTCGTAAAATTAAATTTATGAGAGTGGAACAGTAAATAGTCTGGGGTGATGCCTAGTTTTCCTCCAATAGCCTGTCGGTTTAAAAATGAATTGGCAACGCCATAAGCTTCCAAGACTTCACCTTTTTCTAAAGGTAAATCTAATTGAAGTAAAACTCCTTTGGTCATCTTCTTCAAAAAGAAGTAAAATACCAAGGAGAAAAATACACCAAACAGCACACCTTTTACCAAATAATAGTACCACGCTTCCAGGCTTCGGTCAAATAACCAATTTCTAGCAGTTGATACTAGGGTGGAAAGTAAAATTTACTTTTTATAGGCAGAGGCTCAGGAGGGGACAAAGACAAGAAGGGGTACCCTCATTATTTTTTTAGGCAAAGTAGCTAGTAATTACCGATGGTGATCTGCTTGTCTTTTAGGAAAGACACATAAAAAAGAATATACAAAAAATCGTTCCTTCTATGTGGAATAGAAAATACCTGATACTAAAAAAGCAGTAGATGATTGTTTTCTACTGCTTTTTCAACGCTTACTCCGCGTATACTTTCTTACCTTTTCTAACTTTTTAAATTAGATTATGTCTTTTTCCTAAATACTCATCTTTAGAACATTCTTCTATAAAACTACTAATTTTAGGATCTTTTCTATCCCACTTAGACATTGCAGATAACAAATACTCCCTTGGATCAAAACTTCCAACCTCATGCTGTTCTTTTATAAGCGTTTGTTTTAAATTAACAGCATCAATAAGCGTATATATATCTTCTTTTTCAGGAATAATATCGTCAAACGCCAATACTGCTAAAGCTACTGAAAGAACAGATAAATTACCTTCTTTTAATAATTTCAATATTGGAGAAATATCTTTAATAGATTTTCTATTCATTCTCACATATGCTAAAGCTACTTCATGCGTAATCATATCATCTACCTGGTTCTCTTCTAAAATACGCTCTAAATGAGGTAAAACGTTTTTATACTTAATTTTACCTAAAGCTTTTATCATGATACACTGGGATTCCCAAGCTTTAAGATTTTTGCTTTCTTTCAGATATGCTTGATATAATACGTCTCCAAGCTCAACTACTTCAAACGCTCCTATGAGTTTAGCAGCTTTTCTTCTTTCAGGTGCCTTACTAGAGTCTAATAATAATTTTAAATCTTCAATACTTTCTTTTAAAACTTTTGCCATATATCTTCTTCAATAATTAATTCCCAATCACCAACCAACGTTGCTCTCACTTGGTTATTCGCCTTTTGTTGTTCACTGCGTTGATAACATCTACCACAAAACTACCTATAGGTAAAACAGCGGACAAAAACGTAAGGATGTACCAAACTACACGAGCAAAAAGAGGACTCTTTTTCACTTTTAGCACTACTGTAGTGTCATTCAAGACGATTTAATTCATAGCGGTCAATTTTTATACGGAATGAAAAACGAACGCTGTTTTATAGTCCCATTCAAAGATATCATAAAATCAAGTAGTTCGCATACGGAAAAACAGCACTTCCTACACTTTATTTTCCTTCTTTTTACTTGATCCTAACTCTTTTAGTACTTATCTTTGTACTCTTATGCAGCAGTAATAAAATAACATAAACCGATGTCGTTTTCTTTCGAAAAGAAAAACGCAAGTTTTTTTTGAGTACCCAATCTTTGGGGTACTGTTATTTTATTATACCTCATCATGAAATCAACAAACCTAAACAGGATCGTACTATTTATTGCGATCACTATACTATTAGATAGTGCCGGATTTGGTCTTATCTTCCCTGTATTACCCGAATTATTGGAGCAAGTACTGCACGCCGATTTAAGCAAATCACCGTCTTATTTGTTGTTTTTTTCTTACTCTCCCCAGCTTCACATAGCATGGAGAACCCTACTTACCCGGTATTGCCTTTGCCCTCGCAGCGACCTTGATACTCATTAGTTTGTATTTACTCTTTCGATACAGTAGAAAATAACGCCAGTACCACTCCTCTTTTCATTGACATAATAAAAGAAGCATCCCTTCTTTGCGTCTAGGTTGAGCGCGTTGATTTTTACCCTCGTCTCAAAAAAAAGTGCTTGCTGTATGTAAACAGCAAGCACTTTTTGTATTACTTGACGATAAATCGAACGGATTGTGGTTTTCCATCGACTTTAATCACCAAAATATAGGCTCCAGCCGCAAGGTCAACTGGCAAGTCAATGACGGATACCGCCTGTTCTAACTGGCCTTTGGTCATCAATTGTCCAAGGGTATTGTAAATCGTATATTCACTTGTTTTAAACGTCCCTACGGGATAATCAAATCGAACAGTCAAAGGCTTATTCTTGTCGACTGGATTCGGATACACCGCCATGGCATAGGTATTTTTTCGCGTCACTTGCATCGGACAAGTCGTAAATACTTGGCCTCTACTGGTGTGAAGTACAGCGTAGTATTCAGCCGCAGGATCCAACAAATCACTCGATGTTCCTCCTTCGGAAAACAGTTGTTTGTCCGCTACTTTTTCTCCGTTTTTATACCATTCGAATTTAGTAAATACATAGCCTCCATTGGTTTTGGAATTGTTATTGACAAAAACGAGGTTGTCGTATTTCTGTAGTAAAACGCCTTCCCATGGCATTCTCTTTTCAATAATCACAGTATAGGTTTCTCGATGAATGCCATCTTCCGCTATAACCTCGATTTCTTGTTTATGCTTTCCGTATTCAGGAAGAGCAAGGACGATAGTAGAAGACGGGAGAACTAAAGTGCCTGCTGCTGTTTCAACTTCAAGGAAAACGCTGTTTATAGGTCCTTCACAACCGACGGCAATATATACTTCGCGTTGAATCTTACCGTAGGATACCCCATCGACAACTAAGTTATCTAGGGCTGTATTTTTACTTCTCACTTGAATGGTACGCGATACGGGAGCTGCGGCTTTGTAATTGGCATTTCCCTCTTGATGGGCCGTTACCGTTACAAACCCTGGTTTTAAAAAGTGAATCACTCCAGCTGTATCCACTTGTGCAATAACTTGTTCAGCAGGGTCATCGATCGTATAGGTTACAGCTAAACCAGAACTAGCCACTGCTTGAAGTGGCAAAGATGGCGTATCTTCTAGTACCACCGTAGACACAGCTTCAAAGCGAATGTATTGCTCTGCCGGTGTAATAGTCAAGATGCCCACTAAGCGGAGTGGTTCGTAGTTGGGTTCATTTGCAATAGTAGCCACTACGGTATAACGACCTACTTGTGTTTGTCCGTTGTTTTCGTAGGTTACCGTTGTCCCAACTTCTAACGCTCCTTCTACTTCTAAATACTGAGCCTCTCCATCGTAAACAACCGATTTTGAAGGCAAGCTAAGCCCTTGTATTGCAGCTCTTTTAATTTCGAAAGTTGCTGTTGTAAACGAACGAATGATGTAATTCGCGCGTGGGGAAAGGCTTCCTTGTGTAATAGTATAATGACCAACTGCTTCCCCTGCCTCGCGTTCTAACTGTCCCGTCATTGCATTAGCGGGATAATCGCCACGACGCAATCCTTGAATAGTATACCTCAATACAGGGTCTGTTTGTCCATGACGCTTGTATTGCCCTGCATCAACAACAATATCGATTGAAGTAGGCGTAATCTCAAAACGCTCGGTTGTATCTAGGTGTAATACATAATTATTTCCAATACTTTCTAAGCTTCCTAAGGTGTAGGAATAACGACCTACATTTTCGCCTGCATTTCGACCTAATACACCGCGTAAAGCCGTTGCTAGGGTATCTCCATTGCTTAATCCAACTGCGGTAAAGGTCAAAACAGGATCAGCAGTACCGTAATCTTTGGCTTGGTTTTCTTGCGGATAAATAACCAATTCAATCGGTGAAATGGTAAAATCAGCGCCTTCGTACACCAGGGTATAATTGGCATTTGCTACTAAATTGCCTTGATTAATCGCATAGGTACCCACAGACTCTCCTGCCTCGCGCACTAAGCTTCCGCTTAGAACAGTAGCAGCATCGTCTCCTTCTTGTAATCCTGAAACCGCATAAGTTAAGGCAGGATCAGTTGCTCCATAGGCTTTTGTTTTTGTTTCCGCCGTTACCGTTAAGATAGCTTCAGTTATGGTAAAATCCGCACTTTCATACACCAAGGTATAATTAGCTGTTGCTGCTAAACTACCTTGGTTAATCGCATAGGTACCCACAGACTCTCCTGCCTGACGCACTAAGCTTCCGCTTAGAACAGTAGCAGCATCGTCTCCTTCTTGTAATCCTGAAACCGCATAAGTTAAGGCAGG